>JAQURM010000003.1 GCA_028715605.1 Desulfovibrionales bacterium | reverse complement strand
ATTATAGGCTTTAATAAGTCGTAAGGATAATTGCGCTCAAAAATAGTACAAATCTAAAACCACTGGAAAATAAAATAGTTACGAACTGATCATTTTATTCTTGACAGGACTCAATATAGGATGTCCCCCTTTATTTTTTGCGTTATAAAGTTATGAGTACGAAGAAAAAAAGAATCTCTCACGCTATCAGCAAGGAGGTTATATTACGTTGTTGTTTCCGGTGCACGTTCCCAGGATGTAACGAAATAGCAGAAGACCTACATCACGTTATTCCGGAGGCTAAAAGGGGGGCCACGGATAAGGGAAATTTGCTTGGGTTGTGCAAAAGGCATCATAGATGGGTTCATGGATCAGCCGTAGACGAGGCCTTACCTGATGTGCAAAAGGGGGATGCTAGATATCAGTTGGCCAATAGCTGGTTAACGGAACAGATTCACGCGTATCCGGCTCGAGTTGAGAATGAGTTGCGCGTGAACTTGCTTAATGAGGTTCGGTTAGCAAGCCGTTCAACAGATATGTTATTCAATCACACAATTAGCGTTAGAAACAAAAACCACTGGCGAACTTACGAGATTTTTCTGAAAGCAGCGTTGGAATACAACCGAGAAATGAGCTGGTTTGAGCTGTCAAATGAATGCGTCCTTTTGTACAGACTCGCCGAGCTCTATCGTCGAAGACCAGGATATCAAAATGCTGCCAAAAGACTTATTCGTCAATTTAACCGGCAGGTCAAGGCAATAACTTCGACAGGCACACGGGCTTGGCTTTTATCTAAGGTTTTATATGAGGAGGCTTACATGGCCTACATGGCTAACTGTAAAACCAAAGCAGCACATGATTTGTTGGAGAATGCAAAGAAAATGGCGCGGCACCAGGGAATGGAGGTTGGAGCGTTGATCTCTGAGACAATCATGGCCGTTGCAGAGATGAGAAAAGGTGCAGACGTAAGAAATCGTCTGCTCAGATTGCAAGACCGTCTAGCTGCTGAGGCTGATAACAAAGATGATGATCTGGCAACCCTAGCTTTGACATGGGCTGACATTCAAATCCCTATACACCTTGCGTGGAATAGCTTGGTTTTGGGGCAAGATGCCATCGCTTGTCTTGAATCAATAATTCATTACAACCCTAACGGAACACAGGCTTTGTACCTAGCCGGCGTTGCATATATGGATAACAGGGACTACTCAAAAGGATTGGAGTTTCTCATAAAGGCAAAGAATAATTACTACAATAGTGGTCAGGGCGAAGGTCGAGCCGCTGTTCTCGTAGCTTTAGGCGATGCATACCAAAAGATTGGTGAAACGAAGGAGAGCGTAAGATGGTACACTAACGCGCTAAGACAATCTCCGCAAACGGATAACTTGTTGGAAATGGCAGTGGCTCGCGAGCGTTTAAAGAGCATCGAGCAACGTCAGGCTCGTTTTTCTGGTACTGTCTACCTTAAGTTTTGAGGTTTCGAACCGCTTTTGTAGGAGACATAAAAAATCAGCTCGGCGAAACAGGGACATCGAATGTCAGGAAAGGTAAGATAAGGATAAGGGGGACGGTCATGCTTTTATGCGATTTGTCATTCGACCAGATTTAATTGACGGTCGAGAGCTAATCTTTCTCCGCGCGCTACTGACCGACTGGCGGAAGACTGAACCATGCCCAGTAATTTGCCAACAGCAGTACCTTTCATCCCCAATTCCTTGACACCCCAGTAACATATCCGCCTCCGGCGGACCATAACCCGCTGGTTGCGAGCCGATGAGACTTTCTTGCCAAATAATAAAACAAGAAAAGCATATTTACATGACCCCCTTATTCCGCCCCGGCTCAAACAAATTACCCTGCACCATAGCACGGAAGGCAGGTTCATCAATCGTCTCGGTACGTTGAAGCGGCATGGCGCATCACGCAATATCCACCGTCCGCCGGTTGCCGTACTCGTCATACTTCCCTTCCCAAATCAATTCCGTCTTCATCCGCGAAAACGGATGCGGGTTGTCCAGTCCCCAGCGTATGTTCTCAGTCATGAAATTTCACTGTGGTAATACCGCGCGAAGGTGGCTGCTATTTCCATTTAGCAATTTGCAGTGGCTCGCTCAAGGGATTAGAGACCTCCCCAAGCCGAGACATGCGATCATCAGTAACCAGTATTAAATTGTATTGAATTGCCTGTGATGCCAGCCAGATATCATTTTCCTGGACACCCAACTCCTTGGCGCTTGTTCGATCAAAAAGGTTCTCTGGCCGTTTTGCGGTTAGTCTTCCTTTCTGGTTCCTTGGTGAATACTTCTTAAACAACTCGGCTCGAAGATCCGAATATGGGGCAACTGTGTGCTTATCCAAGTCAAGAATTTCGAAAAACTTGGCCATCTCATTCCTGACGTCATTTTGCAGACTTACGTGCATCTTAGGAGCTATCTTTAGCCCGTATTCTATCTCTGCCAACACAATAATTGATATCCAAATGGGCGAGGGGGAAATATTGGCAAGAAAAGCTTTGATTCTATCGTGATCCCGATGCCGGGCATCCCAAAGAACACTGGCAGCGTTGGTATCTAACAGGTAACCATTCATCAGGATTGCCTTTTCTCAATATCCATTACGAGTTCATGTACATCTGCGGAATCAAAGGGGACGATTCTTTTAAGAAGTCCTCCGGCACTGGCTTGTTTCAAGTCCATCTCGAGATATCTGTGCAATGGAATACAGGGTACAAAGTCCTCGGGATAATAGCCGGGAAAATCAAATGGAAGGGGTCGGCGATATCCTCTAAAGAATTCCACTAGCTTCCTTTCGAGCCTTGGGGGCAGGTCGTAGGCTTTTAGGATCAAGCCATCGATCTCCATAAGAGTTCTAATGCATTCTTGAATGGCAGATTCATTAACCGAACCTTTTTTGATTCCCGACCTGAGTTTGGTATAGTACCTTACCTGGTAAACAATCCTCTCTTTATCAATATCTTTGGGAAATGGGATAGGAATTTGTTTGAGTGTCACATTCCGGTTGCGACGTTTGCCCTCCTGAACAAAAAGGGCCGCATTGACCAAGGGGGAGTTGATGAGAGCTGAAAGCACTTCAATGTTAATATTCGTTTTAGGCCAGATCCCAATAAAGTTTTCACGGCAAACCAAACCTTTTGAGTCTGGATGCCCCACAATCCGCCAAGGTCCACGGCTAATAATGTGGCTATTAGCGATAACCTTCGGTCTATCCCAAGGAAGTGAATGGGCATTTGTTCTTCTATACCGCTCATGCATATTGAGGTACACGAATTCTTGAACCCAGTAGGGCTCTATTTTCCCGGGGACTTTGTCCAGCCCCTTTTTGAATCCAGGCTCTGGATCGGATGATATCAAAATGCTCCTATTCGTTTCGAGCGAAATATTCCACTCAATACCTCTGTGAACATCTGCAATGTCCTTTAACTTTGGGTTACTCTTGAGATAATCCAAAATATCTGAGAGGGGAGCATTCCAGAGAGAAATAGGTGCCGTATGGGTAGATCGATTTATGCTTTTGCCAATTCCTTCAGGCAATCGACCTGTTTCAAGGAAAGTTTGCCTATAGTTTTCGCGTACCCAAAACGTACGGATAAAAACATTTATTGGGGTCGCTTTGTTTTGTTCTGATGCAAGGACTAACATAGTTTCTTGATCCGAGAATGCGAAAATGCGATCCGGTAGGGCTATTGTCTCTATATTCTTATAGGTTCGGGCAATATGGTCTTGAAGATCTCTATATTTTCCCCCCAATATGGCGGACTTTGGCACCACAAAACCGAACATGGCTGGGGGATGTTCCAGCACTCTGCGTATAACCTCATAGGGTTTGTGTACACTTAGAATTCTGCTGCCATAACGCTCTCTTTCCGGCTGAGTAAAATCTTCAAACGGGGGATTGCAGAGAACAATTTGGGATGTTTTTAATTGCTTCTCCAGAACATCGCTGCTAAAGACATCTTGAGATATGATTTGCCATCCGTCCGGATTGGGATAATCCGCTAACATCAGAGATAAGCGGCAGACTTCAGTAGCAAAAGAGTCAACTTCTATGGCAGCTAATCGGTCTTTTAGATATTTGTGTCTCTCTTGGTTCGTCCATGAAGCAGGCAATAGTTCCCGAAGCCGACGCAACGCAGCAACCAAAAAAACCCCGTGACCTGCACAAGGTTCGAGAACGTTACGTTGATCCTGGGGTAATGATTCAAAAGGAAGGCGGTCTACGATAAGTTCGGCTATAACGGCTGGCGTACTATGTATGCCAAATTGTTTGCGGGTTTCTTTTCTTATCAAAGTATTTTCATAAATAAACGCCAGGTCGTCCACAGAAATGTTTTGAAAGTTAAAGGCATCTCGAAATTTATCCCACACAATCTGCTGTGTGTCGGGCTCATCAAGAATCTTTTGCATGTCGGGTGCAGTGAGCCCATAAAACCTTTGGATTTCCTCTATTATGGTATTTGCCTGAGGAGCAGCCCAGTTGCCGGGATGTTTCTTATCCTTGAAAATCTTGGCGGCAAGGAACCGGAAAACCAGGCGAAAGAGCAAGGTCTCATCGGGCTTAAGACCAGATGTGACTCCCTCATGAGTATTGACGGCTTCCTGAAGTATATCCCTTAGTAAACGATCCAACTTACCGTGAATCATGCCCTTCAGAGCGGGAAGAAGGCCTATATCAACAAAATCGAGTTGAACAGGAGCCGTCAATGGCGTGATAGCTTTGGCGCGGAAAATTGTGTCAGGAGCCCACTTTTTTCTGTTGGTCTCAAACGCTCCGCGAATATCGCGGACTGAAATGGACTCCAAGAAACAGGCCTGGCCAGAGGCTTCGACACGGTAACGGTCAAGACGATCCTGAAGCACTTCAAAAAACATCGGGGCTCCGAGGGTTCCGTAGCCTGAAACATGCTGTAGACCCGATCGACCATTCGCAGTCAGCACACCGATGCAAGCATTGCGATAGGATGGCGGCCATTGGGCAAAGGCTGCTAAAGGTATATGCAGTTCCCGGGTTCCTGTGGCTGATGCATCGTCGAAGACATAGTCCTGGCGCAAGAGTTCGTCTACATAACCTAACTGATTTAATTCATTGCGAACTCTTGCTAAAATATCAACCGCATCTGGATTCATGAGTTCATCCCCCAATTGCACAATTGCACCCACGTTTGTTCAACGACGAGGGTGGATTTATCCAGTAGTGGCGAGTTTCTGCATCTTCTGTTCCACGGCTTGAATCATTGCCTGGATTGACTCGACCTCCGTCTCCTCGAAATAAGACTCGCCACACTGCTGACAAGTCCAGGCCGGGACATCATCGAGTGTTAAGTGTACCCCTTTCCTGTCAATATGGAATGGGGCTTCCCCTCGTTTCATTTCACCTTTACAATACATGCACTTCATTACCTTTCTCACCTTGAAGCCTTCCTCCCAATCATCCAGAGTGGGAATGTAGGCTGTTATGATTGCGAGATACTCATCTTTGGGCGCACAAACCACATGGATATATCTTCCACCTGCCCCCTTACCCATGAGTAAGCAACTATGGCCTCGGACATCAATAGATATGATAAGGATCATATGAAAATCTACTAAAAAACACAATAACATAAAATGTTAGTCAAATATTAGGCAGATAAGGTCGATAAGATAAGAGATGGCATGGGCTTTTAAATCACAGCGTAACTTGTAATTTGGTCTATTATTTTATAATATTCTCTTGCCTCGTTAGATTCGTCCATTATCTGCGCCAAATAGTCCGTTGACATAACCCATCTCCCCGGTTAAGTAGCATTGGCTAAATTATGTGTCAATCACATTCCTGATTTTGCGATTGCAAAATAATTATGTCCCTTTTAAAAATATGGCTATAGGATTACAATACTCCGGCGACAAAATACCCGAATGCCGTCATTCTCGCAACAGCGGGAATCCAGTAAGGAACTGGATGCCGGATCAAGTCCGGCATGACATTAGGCCTTGATCCTAAGAAATAGGATTGTCCCCAATATCCCACATATCTACTATACAAATCGAGATAATCAACTTGCCCTCAATGACTCCACAATACTCATCCTCGCTGCCCTGACTGCGGGAAGAACGCCGCCTACAAAGCCCATTATCAGCGCAAAGGCCATGCCTTTATAAATGATCCCGAAGGTCAGCGAAAATGAAAAGGCAAGCTCAGAAAAAGTCTGGAAGTTCATGGTAGAAATGGTGAAAAGCTGTAAAAAAGAGGCGAAAAACAGTCCGATAAAACCCCCGATAAATCCAAGGAGCAGTGATTCCATGACAAAGGTAACGAGAATACTCCGTCTCTGGAAACCGAGTGCGCGCATGGTGCCGATTTCATCGGTTCTGTTGGCAACCGCGGCATACATGGTAATCATCGCGCCGATAACGGCGCCGAGAGAAAATATCAGCGTCAGAGTAATGCCGAGGATGCGGAGAAATTTTGCCATCATCTCCGACTGTTTTTCATAGTAACGTGTCTCACGCAAGGCCTCGAGCGTGAGCCGGGGGTCGCTTTCGATGCGCGTCTTGAATTTTTCAAATTCCGAAGAATCACGCAGCCTGAACAAGATCGAAGAATAGACGGGACGCCGGAAGGCCTGCATGAGTTGATCCACATCTCCCCATATCTCCGAGGCGTAGCCGGTATTCCCTGCGTCAAATATTCCTACAACACTCCAGTCCCTCATGCCGAAGCGGAGTGTCTCTCCGATGCCTCCTCCCTTAAATCTTTTCGCTACACTCTGTCCGGCGATTATCTCTGAAGAGCCCGGGTTCGGCATGCGCCCTTCTACCAATCTTACCTGTGGCCGGAGAAGCATTGAACTCTCGGAAATTCCCCGTATGACGACATTGGCCGGATTATCACTTCCGCGTTTAGGGAGGACGATAAGGACAACCAATTCCTTTACCAGCAGACGTTTGCCGTCCGCGCCTATCGCCACCTCCGGCTGTGTTTCTATTATGGAAGCCTGCGGACGCTCCACCCCGCTCTGCACCTCTGATCCCGCCGCCTTGCGGATTATCACCGCGTTGTCATATGAGCCGGTATCCACCAGGGTCTTTTGCAGCCCCTCGGCAAGCATGAGAATCGCTGAGAATACAAAAACAACAAGGGCCATGCCCGCTATGGTAAGAACGGTGGTAAGGCGGCGTGTCCGGAGATTGCGGAGACTGTACAAAAAGGGTATCTTCACTTACCCTATCCTCCTCAGGCCGTCAGCTATGCGGATATTGACGGCGCGCCAGGCCGGAAATATTGCCGCGACCGCCGCCACCAGGAAAGACGCCAGGATATCCATATAAATGGTTTCCGGAGCAACATTGAATACAGGGAAGTATGTACTCAATTGGTTACTGAAGATATCTGCCGCCGGGAAAGTGATTATAATGCCTGCGGCAGCGCCTATCATTGTGACAAACATGGATTCGCCGAATATCAGAGCGAAGATGTAGAAACTGCCGAAGCCGAGCGTCTTGAAGACGGCGTATTCGCCGATTCTCTCCCGTGCGGTCATCGCCATAGTGTTGGCGACCACCGCCATGATAATGATGATTATCACGAAGGAGACCAGCTGAATGGCGATGACTATCGCCTCGGTCATCGAGATAAAGCCGAGCTGGAATGATTTTTCCGTTTCAGTCAATGTCTCCGCGATGGAGTTCTTGAATGTCTTATCGATTTCCGCAGCCACATCGGCAGCCAGGTTCGGGTCGGTTACCCCGATCATGTAGAAACCTACCTGATCCGCCCGGCCGGGGGCCTTTTGCTTCAACGTCTCGTTGAGATATTCCCAGTGGAAGAAAAAAGCGGTCTCATCCACTGTCTCGTCTCTCCCCTTGTAGATGCTTCGCAACACAAAATCCCAGTTGCCGGGGAAGATAGTCCCTTTCAGGGTTATCATATCGCCGACCTTCCAGCCATATTTAGCGGCCAGCTTGTATCCGGCAACGGCTGATTTCCTGTCACGGAAAAAAGCGGCCCTCTGTCCCTCAGGAATAACAAATTCAGGATACAGTTGAAGATATGTCTTGGGTTCTACGGCATAATTTGCAAAGAAGTTTTTTTCGTCTATGTAGATACCGCCGAACCAGCTACCGAAAGAGACCGTCTTCACCCCTTCGATCTGGCGAATCTTCTCCTTGTACGAGACAGGAAGAGGGAAAATAAGCGATACGGAATTTCTCGTCACAAGGCGGCTGGCAGAAGAGGCCTCAACACCTGTGTACCAGGCGCTTATCACGGTACGCAAGAGACCGAAGGCGAGAATGGCAATGGTGACACCGAGGACGGTCAGAAAGGTGCGGAGTTTGTGCCGGAATGCATTTTTAAAAATCAGCTTGAGGATGCGCATCCAAAACACCTTTATCCAGGTACTGGATAACATGGGCCTTCTTGGCTGCCCTGGGGTCATGGGTGACCATGATAATGGTCTTGCCGATCTCATGAACGAGACGTTCCATCAGTTCAAGTATCTCTTCTGCTGAAACGCGGTCCAGGTCGCCGGTCGGCTCATCTGCGACCAGAATCGTCGGATCGGTGACGACAGCGCGCGCGATGGCAACACGCTGTTGCTGTCCGCCTGAGAGCTGCCCCGGATAATGGTCCATCCTGTCCGCAAGATTCACCACTCGCAGGGCCATATCAACATGTGTTCTCCGATCCTTTTTCGAAAGTCCGGTCAGGAGCAGAGGCAGTTCAACATTCTCAAAAGCGGTGAGAACAGGGATCAGGTTGTAAAACTGGAATATAAAGCCGACGCTTGAAGCGCGCCAGCGGGCAAGTTCGGTTTCGGAAAGAGCGGTAATATCGATACCGCCTACCGTTATCGTTCCGCTGTCCGGCCGGTCTATCCCGGCTATCAGGTTCAACAGGGTCGTCTTTCCGGATCCTGACGGCCCCATCAGGGCCATGAATTCTCCCCGGCTGATATCCAGAGATATCTCATTTAAAACAGAGATAATCTGGTTGCCGCGGCGATATGACTTGGAAAGCTTCCTTATTTCTACAATCGGCGTGTTGTCCATTACTTTTCCGCGATTTTTATCCTCGAGCCGTTTTTAACCTTATCCAGCGGTCTCAGCACCACCCTGTCCCCTGCCTTCACACCGCCCAGAACCTCCACCATATCGCCGAGCTTTTCACCCAACGTCACCGGCGTCTCAACCGCCCTGTTCTCTTCGATAAGAAAAACCGATGCCCTGCCTCTCCGGTCTGTTACGGCAGCGGGATTAAGAGCGGTGCGCGGCTTTTGTTCATCGTCTTTTATTTCCCGTGAAAGAAATGCCGCCTTGGCGCTCATCTCGGGCAATACCCTGCTGTCTTTATCAACAAAACGGACTTTCACCAATATCGTCGCTTTCGTGCGATCAGCTGTGGGTACGATCATATGAACGACTCCGCGGAATCGTGAATCAGGCAAGGCATCAAGCTGTATCTCGCACGGCTGCCCCGTCGTTACCATCTGAAGGTTCGATTCCGATACATCGACTTCCACCAGGAGCGACTCCATATCGGCAATGGTTACTACAGCCGCCTTGGCATCGGCAGCAGCGCCTATGGGAGTGATGATATCTCCGATATCCGCATTTTTTGTCAAAACCACCGCATCAAACGGGGCACGTATAAAAGTATATTCGACCGCGACATTTGCGCTCTGAAGGGCCGCATTACCTGCCTTGACCGCTGCCTCAGCTCCTGCAACCGCAGCGGCTGCCTTTCTGTACCGTGCATCTGAAACGTCATAGTCGGCCTTTGAAACAAACCCCTCCTCTATCAGATTCTTGTATCGTTCGAAAGAGACCGTGGCGTCATTCAGTTCCGCCTTTGCCTGTTCAAGGTTATATCGTACCGCGTTCAGGTTTGCTTCCGCCTGGCTGCGTGCCGCGATAACGTCATCGTTTTCAAGACGGGCGATAATCTCTCCCTTTTTTACTCTGTTGCCTTCTTCTACTGTCAGCGATACGAGACGTCCGGTTACCTTTGAAGCAACGGCAGCCTTCCGCTGGGCTACAACATACCCGCTGGCATTGAGAAGGGTAAATGTCTGTGATGGATATATCTGTGTTACATTTGCCGGCTCTACCTCAATAGCGGGCGTAAAAACTCCTTTTGCAAAAAGGATAATCGCAAGCGCAAGAACAATTACCCCGGCTATCCAACAGAACACCTTACGCTTCTTCTGCGGCCTATAGACTTCTGCAGTCTTGTCTATCTTCAATTTCGACAGGTCTTCATTTGCCATCAATACAAGCTCCTTACGCGGCGCGCTTACAACTTGAATTCACCGAGACGGTTTAGACGTGAGCCAATACAGGTAATCTTTTTATCTTCTTTAGCTCCTTCGCAATTGATGAATGAGTTACATGATATAGATCCCATGCCAACTGCAAATTAAGCCAAAACTGTGCCTCCATACCAAAAAGTTTCTCCAGACGAAGCGCTGTGTCTGGGGTTATCCCTCGCTTCCCATTAATCAGCTCATTAACACGAGGATATGAGACACCGAGCTTTTCCGCCAACTCACTCTGCGTCATATTCAGGGGTTTGAGAAACTCCTCCAACAGCATTTCGCCGGGATGCGTCGGCGGGCCATGTTTTGGTATGCGAACCATATTCTTCTCCTTCACGATTCAGTGGTAATCGGTTATTTCGACGTTCTCCGCGCCATCGTCTGTCCACACAAAACACACACGGAACTGGTCGTTAATCCGTATGCTGTGTTGTCCGTTCCGATCATCCTTAAGGGCTTCCAGAAAGTTCCCCGGTGGAATTTTCAATGACTCCAGGGAAACTACACCGTTGAGTTGATCGAGTTTTCGCTGTGCCACTCGCCAGATTTGCTGTGGACAGGTCCGGCGCGCCTCTCTGGTATTTTTCCTGTCAAAGACATCCTCTGTGCCCCTGTCACGGAATGATTTAATCACCAGGCTTCCTCATGGTTTGATATTTTCGATAATTTAAATTATAACGGATAACGTTATATATAGCAATAGATATTACAAAAGCGTAGAACATTGTTGAAAATAGTGAATTACACTTTAAAAGTGATAAATTTCAACAACGCTGATCTCTTCTAGACCAAGAAAGCGCCTCAACTACCGGTCTCCACATGAAGTGTTCTGGCAGACATCAAATGGTGCACTTACAACTTGAATTCACGCCTTGCCCCTGAAAACTGCGATGTTTGTTTCCAAATTCATTTTACCTTCATGCAGTCAGCTTTAATATATCAGTCCGTCATTTATGGGTTAATTTTTCAGTTCAGATTCCTGATAAACCGTTCAACATCTTTTTTGTTGAAAATTCGCAAAACTATAGCGCGATTGCCTTCGATTATATAGAACACCCGGTACTTGTCCACTCTGAGCCTGTAATAATCTGAATTCGTCCCTTTGATTTTTTTGATTGCTTTCCCTCTGGGAAAAGGGTTGTCCCTGAGTTCCTCTAATGCTCGAACAATCTTTCCGCAAACACCGTCGCTGAAGCCGTCAAGGTCTTTAATCGCAGGAGGTGAAAGGACGATCTGAAACTTATCCACGCTTTTTTCCCCTTTTAGACAGGTAAGCTTTCAATGTCACGCCGCCCTTGCTCCGGTACTCTGCTTGTGCCTCCGCGAGCATGTCCTGAAGACCGGCGCTCTTTTCGAGGAGATAGTCTTCAAAGTCCTCCTCCGAGATCGCAGTGACAATTGCCCGCGGCTTGCCGTTTGAGGTTATAATCACGGCCTCTTTCTCGGCATTTCTCAATATCTCGGATGTCTTGTTCTTGAGTTCCCTAACATTAGCGAATTTCATTGCATACCTCCATGTAGCTACATTTGTAGCTACTATGCCATATATCGTGAATCTTGTCAACCGGTTTCACTGCACCAACCCCTATATGTTCCAATGACTTCGCTCTAAAAGACGAATACTTCCCCAACTTCCCGATAAATCGGGATCTATTGACATGCCACAGCCCCGCCGGATACCCCCACTCCCCGCAGCCGAATTCTGCCGCGAACAATGCAGCGCTTCTCTTAGCCGGGAACAGTCCCGATTCTACGACTCCGTTTTGCTCCATCCGTAAATCTGGGACAGTCCCCTCATGTTCTTCAAGCCGGTGCCAATCATCAACCGGCTTTCCGTAAATGCTATGGGCATAAAATTCCATAGGCTATCATTTGTCCTTTAAAACACATATGCAAAATAATTATTGTTCTTTAAAAAATATGGCGTATAGGATTATAATACTCCGGTGACAAAATACCCGAATGCCGTCATTCCCCCAAAAGCAGGAATCCAGTAAGAAACTGGATGCCGGATCAAGCCTGTCCTCAACTTGATTGGGGATCCGGCATGACATTAGGCCTTGATCCTAAGAGAATGGAGGTCATATCATGTCTGAGATAAGAATCAAGAAACCATCTAAGGAAGAGCTGGATACGTTGGGTATAGACAGATGGAGTCCCTGGTCGTGCGAGCCGAGCGCCTTTGACTGGGAGTACGACGCTGAAGAGACGGCCTACGTATTTGAAGGCAAGGTAGAGGTAAAAACCCCGTCAGGCACGGTAGAAATCAACAAGGGCGACTTGGTCACCTTTCCCAAGGGGCTTAAATGCACATGGAAGGTGATCAAACCCATACGGAAGGTTTATACGTTTAAGTAATGTGACAAGCGTCACGCCTGACTAATTTTCGTGTTCCTTTGTCCACGCCATAGGCAGGTCGGCCGGCCATCAAAAATAATCTTCCCAGCGAAAGATGAGGGGCCGGACACCTTCCTTGAGTATCTTCGCCGAGACCACTTCCCCGACAAAAAGCGTGTGATCCCCGGCGGTAAAGGAGTCCGTCAGGCTGCACTCAAAGTAGGCCAGGGCATCGTTTAAGACCGGCGACCCATTGGGGGCATCAAAAAAGGAGATGCCTTCAAATTTATCCA
The DNA here is from genome assembly GCA_028715605.1 of Desulfovibrionales bacterium. Classification (NCBI taxonomy): domain Bacteria; kingdom Pseudomonadati; phylum Thermodesulfobacteriota; class Desulfovibrionia; order Desulfovibrionales; species Desulfovibrionales bacterium. The sequence continues at coordinate 235,512 of JAQURM010000003.1, read as the reverse complement.
CCTTCCTGCCGCTCTTAAGCCCAAAATGTTTGGCCAGATCCTGTCTCCCCTCCGGGAGCGCGTTTACGGCAAAATAACGTGCTTTTTCTATAAGCCCGTGGGTGTAGCGCATAGGAGCTATAGAGGCCATGAGCAAAAGCGGACGCATGGAGGCCTGCGAAATCCAGGCCGCCGTCATACCGTTGCTGTTGTCCCTGAACCGTGCCGTGACAATATAAACCCCATGTGAAATGGCCTTGGAAACTATCTGTTGCATGGCGGAATTCCTCCTTATTTTTTAATAGTCAGATGGCCTTTGGGATGGGCTCCGGTGACCTCACCGATTATTGCCGCATCTGTTACGCCGGCCTCCCTCAGTTCCTCTAGGCAGGACCCCGCCTTTGAGGCCTCGAGAGAAAAGGCCAGGCCGCCCGAGGTCTGGGCATCAAATATAAGATCAACTACCACAGACTCAACTTTGGGGTCAATCCCCACGCTATGTTCACAGAAATGTTTTATCGCATAACTCCCGGCCGGAATAAGGCCGGTAAGGGCATATTCCCTGGCCCCGGGCAGGAAGGGAAGCCTGTCCGCATGAATGGCTATCTCACATTGACTGGCCCGGGCCATCTCCAGAAGGTGCCCGCCCAGTCCGAAGCCGGTTATATCCGTACAGGCATGGGTGCCGTATCTGAGCATAGCCCCTGCTGCCTTGGCATTAAGGGCGGACATAACCTCGATCACGCGATCGATAGAGGCCTGATCAGCCATCTTTCCTTTAATAGCCGTGGCAATCACCCCCGTGCCGATGGGTTTGGTAAGGATGAGACTATCCCCCACCCTGGCGCCCTGGTTGGTAACAATTCTGTCCGGATGAATAAGCCCGGTCACGGAAAGGCCGTATTTTATCTCCTTATCATCCACGCTGTGGCCGCCTATCAGGAGGGCGCCGGCCTCCTGAACCTTCTCTATGCCACCCCGGAGGATGTCTTTGAGGACGCTTTTGGGTAGTTCCTTAATCGGAAAGCAGACGATATTCATGGCCGTAAGCGGCCTGCCGCCCATGGCATAAATATCACTCAGGGCATTAGCAGCCGCAATCCGTCCAAAGTGGTAGGGGTCATCGACGATGGGCGTAAAAAAATCCAGGGTCTGTACCAGGGCCATGTCATCCGTAAGCTTATAGACACCGGCGTCGTCAAAGGTCTGACAACCCACCAGAAGATTGGGGTGAGTCGTAAAGGGCAATGCCCTCATAACTTCTTCTAAGTCCCCCGGACTTAGCTTGGCTGCTCACCCCGCGGCCCGGACTTTTTCTGTAAGTCTTAGATCATCTTGAGACACAGAAATCCCCTCCTCTCTCATCCAGCTACAAAGTCGTCCCGGTAACTCTTAAACAGGCCTTTATCATACCCCATTGTAAGTATGTGGCGCACGGCTTGAATGCCTTCTTCACCCAGGTCGAGCGTGAAGGAGTTTACGTAAAGTTCAATGTGCTTTTTTATGACCTCGTCTTCCAGTTCCTGCGCGTGCTCCCGGATATAATCCATAGGCTCTTCCCTGTGGCTGAAGGCGTACTGAATGCCTTCCTTAAGGCAGGAATCAACGGCTGCCACCTCTTTTGTCCCTAAATCTCTGCGGGCAAAGATGCCGCCCAGAGGAACAGGCATTCCCGTAGTTTCTTCCCACCATTGACCAAGGTCCACAATCCTGACCAGGCCTTCTTTTTCATAGGTAAATCGGCTCTCATGGATTATAACACCGGCATCCGCCATTCCCCCCTTAACAGCCGGGATTATCTTTTCAAAGCTCATCTCGACGAGATTTTTGTATTCTCCGTATAGCCTGAGGAGCATGGCTGCCGTGGTATATTTGCCGGGTATGGCTATCTTTTTATCCTGAAACTCCTCCGGGGAACAGGCCTGGCGGGAGACCAGCAGCGGGCCGCACCCCCGGCCCAGGGCGCTGCCGCTTCTTAAAAGGACATAATCATCCACGAGATGGCCAAAGGCGTGATAGGAGAGTTTGGTTATCTCCAGTTCCCTCCGGAAGGCCATCCGGTTTAAGGTCTCCACATCGGCCATCATCTCCCTAAAATGCAGTTTGCAATGCTTTAACCGGCCGGTTACCAGGGCATAAAAGATGAATGTATCATTCGGGCATGGGGAAAAACCAAGGCTGTAGGTCTTCATCGTAATAACTCAGGCAGGAGCCTGCCAAGCAGCCCGGCGCCCTTAGCCACGGCCTCCTTAATTTTCCATTTGGAGGTATCGCGATCCTCCACCATATTACTTATGCATCTCAACTCCACCATGGGTACGCCATAGAGTTCACAGACCCGGGCCATGGCCGCGCCCTCCATATTCTCACAGATGGCGTTAAATTTATCCCGCAGGACGTTACCCCTCTTCAGGGTCCCGCTACAGGCGCGCACGGTGACGAAAGACCCCTTTTTAAATGGCGCCCCCATGGCCATGAGCTTGCTCTCCACCTGATCCGATAAACTGTTTCTCAGGTCAAAATCATGTTTGCCGGTTAACATCTCATCGGTGAAATAATGTATCTCATCATGCGCGGCTATACCGAAATCTCCGAAGCGCTCTCCTTCCGCCAGACAGACATCCAGGATGCCTATTCCTCTTTCTGTATATGCGCCGCCAACCCCAAAAAGGATTACCCCGTCTGCCTTTTCCCTCTCTAGAAATCTCGTAAGAGATATAGCGCTCTCCACCGGCCCCACGCCCGTGACCAGAAAATCAAAGTTAACCGGGGCGGCGCTTACTTCGCGTCTCAGCGGATTGATCTCTAACTCTGTGGAGCCGGCAACCAGATACACCATAAAAAGTATTAAACTCCAGTTTTGCATCCAGGTCAATCCCGATGTTGTCTCTGCCTGGTTTTCCCCGCACAGGAAGCGTCCCTGCTTGACAATTTTAATATTAGGATTAAATTGTTTTAAAATATCCCGGAGGCATAAAGTGGCAACAAAAGAAAAACCGAAATGTCCCCACTGTGGACAGGAAATGTCTGACTATGCACTCCCCCCATATAACTTCTCTGATGGATTGGGATGGGGGGTTACTTCCCTTTATGTCTGCTTCAATGACCAATGCTCGTTCTTTGTTGAAGGCTGGGAAAGTATGATGAACTTCTATGGACAAAGGGCCTCCTACCGGTGCATGTGTCACCCTGAGACTATGGAAATGGGGGCTATCCCCGTATTTAGCCATGACGCCCTGAAAGGCGGTATGTTTGATCCTGAAGAAGAAAGGGCTAAAGAAGAGGCTGAAAATAAAGCGGCCGCGGCCCTAAAGGGCTATATCGAGGCCAAGGATACGCCGGCCATAGCAGGTATGCTTATCGATGAAACCGCGGCTCCGCGGGTTCGTCTCGAAGCTGCGGAAGCGCTCGGTAAAATTGCCGACCTGAGGGCCGTTGAGCCGATCCGGAACCACCATTTTACCAACGAAATCATCAAAGAAAAGGCTGAAAAGGCCGTAGAACTCATACACAAGGCCAATTACACCAAAGAGTGCCCCTACTGCGCCGAGATCATCAAGGCCCGGGCCCTGGTTTGCAAACACTGCGGCAAAGATCTGAAATAGGTGAACCTTCCGGTTTGATATCCGCCGCCATTAATTTTCCCAAACCTCCTGCGGATAGGCGTGGTAACTATTTAGTTTTCATCCGGAAACCCAAAAAATCCGGATGATCCCATACTTTTTTTGTTGCAATTTTACAAAGAATAAGGTCAAGTATATTTTTAGGGTTGTAGAGATTTTTTTGTCCGGATGTTGTTTCACTGCCGTGCTTTTTTAACAATGCAGTCTCCTGTTTTTCTCGGATGGATACTCGAAGCCCGTCTATTAAGAAAGGAGGTGAGATTAAGTGGCTAAAGGACATGTCAAGTGGTTTAATGACAGCAAAGGCTTCGGCTTTATCTCCCAAGAAGACGGAACAGATATTTTCGTACACTTTTCGGCTATCGCGGGCGACGGATTCAAATCCTTAAAGGAAGGCGAGGAAGTGACCTTCGACGTAGCCGAAGGTAAAAAGGGCCTCCAGGCGGTAAATGTCGTTGTAATGGGGTAAACAAAACATAACCAATATACCAACCAAGAAAGGGAAGCATGGGTATAGAATGCCGGCTTCCCTGTTTGGTAAAGAGAGGATTAATAAATAATGAAAATATACGTCGGTAATCTGTCATACGAAGCTAATGAAGGCGATTTAAAAGAACAATTCAGCGCCTTTGGTGAGGTCGATTCCGTAACCATTATCAAAGACAAATATTCCGGTCAGTCCCGCGGATTTGCATTCGTCGAGATGTCTGATAATACTGCGGGCCAGGCGGCTATCACTGCCCTGAATAATAAGGAACTCAAGGGGAGAAACATGAGCGTCAACGAGGCCCGTCCCCAGACAGACAGGGGCGCCGGCGGGCGCGGTGGATTCTCGGCCGGGCGAAGAGGTCCGGGCGGAGGCGGAGGCGGCAGAGGTAGAAGCGGAGGCGGAGGCGGAAGAGGATCAGGATCAGGCTACGGAGGAAGAAGATGAGCAAGGCAAAAAAGGGAGATTTTGTAGCCGTTCACTATTGGGGAACCCTTGAGAATGGAGAGATGTTTGACTCCAGTGAAGGCAGGGATCCTCTGGAATTTCAGGTCGGTTCCGGTACAGTAATAGAAGGATTTGAAAAAGCGGTGCTGGGACTCTCCATTGGTGATAAAAAAAACTTCGTCCTGCAACCTGAAGATGCCTATGGCCCCAGGGACGAATCGCTGGTAGTAGATTTCCCACGGGCATCAGCAGGAAAAGATATCTCGTTAGAGGTCGGGATGGTACTCGGGGTACGCATGCAAAATGGGCAACAGATACCGGCCAGAGTAACGACTATCGGTGATGATAACATCACCCTGGACATGAATCCGCCCCTAGCCGGTAAGGTCCTGAACTTCCAGATTGAGGTCGTCCACATCGGCGATGGGCCCAAATTTGAAGGGGCCTGTAGCTGCGGCTGTTCGGACACAAGCTGCTCCGGTTGTTAAGGCCACTGTTCACCGCAGAGACCGCAAAGCGCGCAGAGAAAAACATCTCAAATTTGAGATTTGATATTCTTCGCGCCTTTTGCGTCTTTGCGGTGAGACATGATAAACCAGGATGGACATCCATATCGGCACATCCGGGTGGAACTATCCGCATTGGCGAAAGGTATTCTATCCGGAGCACCTGCCGCAATCAAAATGGCTTAATTTCTATGCCGGACGGTTCACCAGCGTAGAACTGAACGCCAGTTTCTATCGCCAGCCAACCCGCAAGCACTTTGAAAACTGGCGAGAAAAGACCCCGCCCGATTTTCTCTGGTCAGTCAAAGCCAACCGTTATATCACACACATTAAAAAATTGCGCGACACCCAGGACAGCCTGGAGATTTTCTACCGCGCTGTAGAGGGGTTGAGCGGAAAGCTGGGCGTCGTTCTCTTCCAATTGCCTCCCTCGCTCCGTTTTGATGAGGAGGTTTTTGCTGGTTTTCTGGACGCACAGCCCCCAGAATATAAAATAACCTTTGAGTTCAGGCATGCCTCCTGGCTCTGCGAAGAGGTATATAAACTGCTGCGCAGGAAAAATGCGGCCTTTTGCATATCAGACACGGCCGGACGCTATCCTTATGCTGAGGTAACGACCGCTGATTTTATCTATATCCGGTTACATGGTTCTCAGGTGCTCTATGGCTCAAATTATACTGAAGATGAACTAGCGACCTGGGCGGACAGGATTAAAGGATGGCAAAGAGACGCCTTTGTTTATTTTGACAATGATTATCAAGGCTATGCCGTACAAAATGCCCTGCGTCTGAAAGAAATGGTCAATTTATCCGTTGACCGTTGACCGTTATCCGTTGTCCGTCAACAAACCATGCACTTACGGTGAACGGTAAACAGTGAACTATTTCCATAGCTACGCCGCAGTGATCCGCCGGAGGCGGATCCGCCACGGCGGACAAACGGACTTTTTACGAAGCCGTTTTAATTAAGGTAGATTATCTCCCCGCTCACTTCCCGCACGGTTATACCTTCTTCCCGCTGCAAGATAATGGCCCCGGTATGATCTATGTCCACGGCCGTGGCCGCAAAGAGAGGTTCATCATAGACATTGGTCCCATATAATACACGCCTCCCCGGGGTGTCGCTGTAAAGCTTCCACTGTTCTATCAAAGGATTCGCCGGCTTCATCGGCTCATAAAAGGCCTCGAGATACCTTTGCTCAAAATGGGCCATCAGCCCTATGTGCCAGCCGATCTTGGTTAAAAGCAGGGCTATAAAGTCTTCAAGAGACAATTCCTTCCCGAGGATCTCCCGGAGGGAACCAGCCATGGGCCGCAGGTATTCGGGGAAAGAGGTGTTATTGACATTAACTCCTATCCCGAGCAGGAGATATTCCTCGCCCAGGGTTCTGGAAGTATAGCCTTCAATCAACATGCCGGCCAGTTTTTGTCCGTGAAAATGGACATCATTTACCCACTTGATGTTAGCCTCGACGCCATAATGCCTTATAGCCTCGCAACAGGCCACACCCAGGATCAAGGAATAAAGTTGGCGATTTTCCGGGAGAAACGCCGGATTCAAGACCAGAGTAAGCCACGCCCCCCCGGAAGGAGCATACCAAAGTCTATCGAAACGTCCTCTGCTCTTCTCCATTTCCCGGGCTATGACTACGCCGCCGGCAATAAAGGCCGAACCCTTTTTCTCTCCCGTCTCTATGAGTTCCCGGGCCTGCCTCATGCCCCTGTCCAGACAGGGATAACAAAAAAACTCCCGTCCGATGTCTGCCCCGCGGCGCATGATAACCCCGGATTCATCCCCCCATTTCGATCTGCGGGTAAGGACTTCCGCCTCCCGGCATCCCTCAAGCAGCCCGAGGAGCCGTTCTTCCCGGGGATGTTCCCGGGGATAAATAGAATCTATGCCCATTCGTTTTGGATCTTTTGCACTATTTTTCGGATATAATTGAGCTTGCCGGGCGGACAGATACCAAGGAGGGGTTCCCCCTGGTTGACGGTGATATTAGGCTGAAAATAGACAGTATGGATAATCCCCGGCTCTCCATTATAGATGAGCGGGGTATCACGTTTCATCAAGGACATTATGATAATTTCCTCTCCCGGTCTTACCAGGACGGTTCCATGTTTTTTCTTTTCCAGTTTATAGGTTATCTCCGGAGGAAAGAAATACTTGGCCCTTTCCGGGGCATTGAAGGTAACAAGCACCTGCTTGAGTATCTTGTCAATGACTTCATCTTTGGTCATGGGATGACGAACAGACATAAGATACGTGTTGGCCTCAACAAACTTCCCGTTCAAATCAACCTGTAAATCGCTTATAGTTCCATTGATATGGGCATGTACAGGAATGCGGTTTCGTTCGCGCTCCAGGACATAAAGAAGCGTGCCCGGGATATGCTGCCACGTTCCTTTGGGGCCCTCTACCTTCATTCCATCGTCTGCCATGAAACGTACCCAGCCGGTATTAGGGGTCTCAACAACAAAATCTTCATAAGGGTTTTCTCGATAATGGATAAGTAGCCGGTCTAAATCTAACTCTGACAAAACATTTCCTCTCTAACGGTAATAGAGATTGCTGCCGCCCATGGTCAAAAGGCATTTATAGAGATTATATCTGAACTCACGCCTGTCCCATATCCCCTGAATATGGCCACGGGCCAGGGCCTTTTGAGCGCTATGATAATCAGGCGGAATATCCTCGCCCGTAGTCTCCCGGATAACCCTCGGCCCGGCAAAACCAATCTTGGAAGAACGGATGGCAAACTGATAGGGCGAGCAGCCGAGAAAACTGGCCACCGGACCTGCATAGGAATTATTATCATAGACCACGACGTAAAGACCGCCGGAGTCGATATATTCACGTACCGCCATGGTGCACTTGGGCATCTGTACCACGCCCACAGTGCCTTCCTGGATACGGATGCCTCCCGTAGCGTGAACGTAGGCCAAAAACGGCCGCCTCATTATGCGCGCCTTTTCACAGGCCCGGACAAACTTGTCACCCTCTGCCGCTCCCACCGTGCCGTTGCGAAAGTCATTAAAGAGCATGGCCACTATAAGGCTTATTCCTTCTACCCGGGCATGGGAGGTAATCATGGCGCTGGTGCGTCCGGTCTTGATGACATCACGGCGTATCTTGTTTTCAAAACCCTGGTAACCTATGGCATTTATCGAACCTATGTGTCCGTTAAACTCATGAATAGATCCCCGGTCAAATAAGTTCTGCAGATACCATTGGTATTCAAGAGGGAAATGGTGCCCGCAGTTCTGGCAAACACCGCAGAACTCACCGTAAAGATCCGGCACCCAGAGATCCAGACACCCATATTCCCGCGCATTAGGGCAGGACACAGTCCGGTCTTCATTGGCCAACGGGCTGACATAGGTATCTCCCCAATCTTCCGTGACCTCTTCGGCGCCGGGGGCGGTTGGAGACGCGGCCATAATCCTGAGCTGTTTCTTGGCGGCGGAGTTGGCGACAAAATCGTAGGCCGATATAAGAGGCGAAGAAATTTTTCTGATAAAGACAGAACCCTCTCCGGAGACCTCTTCGATCACCTTTTTGACCTGCTTATGGTGATGCCGGATAAGACCGTAACGGAGGCCATAGTAACCCTTAAGCACCGCATCTTCCGTCTTCTTAAAGACTTTATCCGGCCAGGTTACACTCTCATTGTAAAAGCCCTGCCCCATCTTACGGTATTTTAAGGAACGCAAACGTAAAAGACGCTCCTCTTCCCCCCCCGTCAACTCCCACCGTATGTAGATATCAAATTCGTAGTTGCGTTCTGCCGCCTTTTCCTGTTTGATGGCGTAGGCCCGGAAGGTGCGAAAACTCTTCGTCTTAAGAACGACCTCATCCGTGGCCCGGATCATCTCATAGCGAAGCTGTCTCAAAAAAGAAAAGTCATCACGCCTGGCCCCTAAAACCGGCTCCTGCACAATACGATCAATCGTTTTCAACTGTAGATTATCCCGGGCCGTAATGGAGAGTTGTTCGGCGCAGAAGGTAAGCAAATCCTTGGGAACCTTTTCCCCTTCTTTGATCTTTCCCTCGATGGCTGCCGCCCCTTCCGGTGAAATAACCGAATAATAGCCGTGTGAAAGCATAAGACGTATATCGCTCATACCTACGGCTTCCGCTCCTCCGGACCCGCCCTCTGAGATGAGCGATACTATAGGCACACGCAGTTTGGCCAGGGCGTAAAGGTTGCGTGCGATCTGCTGGGCGGCGCCGGGATAATCTTCAATGGGAAAAGCGCCCGGAGTAAATACATAAAAATGTATGGGTATCCCTTCGGTCTCCGCCACTTCCATGTAACGCATGGCCTTTTCATTGCCCCACGGCCGGGTGCAGCCGCCATTGCGAAATTCTTCGCCATGGCCTTTTTCATGGCCGATGACCATCACCTGGTGGACATAAACGTGGCCCTTAACCCGCCTGGAGATAGTGGCCTTGGCGACAACCATGGAAGGATCGATGTTGCAGTCCTCCATCCCTCCCAGTTCAGTGTAACTGTCATAGACATTTTCCAGGATATTTTGCAGTGTAATGCGCTGGGGGTTGCGGACGATACGCACTATCTCATCCGGGGTAAGAGATTTTTCCGCCCTATCCTCCAGAAACGAAATAGTCTCTTCCAGGTCGGACAGGTCGGCCCCTATGGACTCTTCGGTCCGGTCATAGATTTCTTCCTTCAGGCGCCGGACCTTCTCCATTAAATCGCCCAGATTGCCCCACTCGGCACCCTCTTTAATGTCCAGGAGATATTGCACCCTGAGTTCAATCTGGGAAAGTCGTTTATTAATTTCCGGCGTCATTAGTCTTTAAAGATAAGTAGGTTATCAATATTTTCTTTGAGATAATCAAGGTTGGTTATTATCGGTTCTTCACGGCTGTTCCGGCCTTCGATTCTGACCTCCGACAGGAAAGTTCGACCTCTCTCTTTGGCCTCCGCCAGGTTTTCGCCCCACATAATGGCCAAAGCCAGATTAGGGTCATATTCACTGGGGATATCATAGGCCTCCTGGTGCGGCACATGCGAATAAATACTTAACCAGGGATAGGCAGGGATTTCAAGGCCGGTAATCGTCCCGATCCAGGGAGTAAACCCCCTTTTCGTATCCTCGGCCACGACGCGAAACTCAATAGCCACCCCGGTAAAAGATATATCCTTTTGTCTATATCCCAGCCGTTCACCGAGGGCCAGACGGATCTGTTCCTCGATGAGATTAGGCGGGCTATCATGGCCGCGAATACGCGACGTCTTGGCCGAGACATCGTTTTCCACCTGTATCCGGGTATTAACCTCCAGTAAATAGGGATGCCCTTCCCTGGTCACAATCCACTCCCATGTGCCCACGTTATCATATTTGACATGGGCTGCCAGCTTAAGCGAATAATCAATTATTTCGTCAAGAATGCGTTGTGGATTAAACTGATAACCGGAAGGATGCTCCAGATCGAACCCCGGAGACACCTCGATACGCTTCTGCCTCCCCAGGCTTTGGATGGTGCAATTTCTGGTGCCGAAATGTACCATCTCCCGATGTCTGCTGCAAACCAGTTGCACTTCCAGGTGGTTGTAATCATTAATACACTGTTCGATCAGCACCCCTTCGTCACCAAACTGCCTCTTGGCATAATTCTTTATCCGCCGATAGACCTGCCGGAACTGGTCGATATGGGTCACCTGCTCAATACCCATACCGCCGCCGCCGGCCGAGGCCTTGACCAGGATGGACGGATTCTTTATCCCTTTTTCTTCCTGAATATAGAAGAGTTCCTCGGCCAGCCCCTCAGCCTCGATCTCGTTATAAATAGGGGCGTCCGATCCCGGAATAGTCGGTATCTTCAAGACATTGGCTATGGCCTTAGTATTAATCTTACTGCCTAAGCCCTTGATAACCTCCCAGCTTGGCCCGATAAAGGTCAGGCTACGCTCTCTGGTTTGAACCCGGCGGGCAAACCGGTAGTCTTCGGCAAAAAAACCATAGCCCGGATGGATGGCCGTGCATCCGGTATGATCTGCCACGGCCAGAATATCGTTCGGATCACAATAACTGGACACCCTCCAGGCATTACAACGATTGCTCCGGCTGTCACGATTCAACTTCACATGCAGGGAATTTTCGTCTTCCCGCGTATAGACTACTACGTAATCCAGCCCCAGATTTTTGCAGGCGTTCATTATACGAATGGCTATCTCGCCGCGATTGGCGATAAGTACTTTATCTTCCAAAAGCTAAAGTCCCACCTAACTATTATTAATGACTTGATGTCCCGGAATTTCTATCCGCCCCAGGCGGAAAATCATGAGCTTTTAAGAACGGCTATCTTTGTATTATTCGAATAACAATTACCACTGCTACCGCATACGATGTAGCCGGAATTATAACTACGCCTGTTTCAAAATACAAGAAACCCGTTCATAATGACGGGTGTTTGGCACTTATAACCCATTCCCCCGGCAACCGTCAATTTCTTTCTCTCTTAATGCCTTATATAGATAATAAAAACAAATAGTTATATATCGGGGTAGCCGCCCCGCCTGAACCCGAAAAAACTGTAAAATATTTTTTCTTGACAAAGACTCAAATGAATATTATAAAGCCCCGAAATATTAAATGGCATTAAACTTTAAGTTTACTTTTATTAAACCAAATATGCCGGGGGTATGAGTCTAAAAATAGGCGAAAAGTTAAGGCGGCTACGCTTGGCCAACAATCTTACTCTGGAGGAACTGGCCAATCGCGCTTACCTGACTAAAGGATATATATCACAATTAGAACGTGACCTTACCTCTCCGTCGATCACCACGTTGAAGGACATTCTGGACGTACTGGGAGAGGAGCTGGCTGATTTTTTTAAAGAGGCGTCGCCGGAAAAGGAGTTTTATCCCAAATCCAGCAGGGTTATCACATCTGATTCCACCGACACTTTAAGGGTGGAACTCCTTGTGCCGGGGGCCCAAAATCGTCTGATGGACCCGGTGCTGGTTACTCTTTCGCCCCGGGAAAAAACCTGGGAGGAAATTTCGCACGAAGGAGAAGAATTCGGCTTCGTATTATCAGGAACCGTAATGCTCCACCTGGATAAGGCCAAACATACGGTACATAAGGGTGATTGTTTTTACTTTAAGGCCAGCAAGGTACATCGTGTGGAAAATATCGGGAAGGGCATAGCAAAAATATTGTGGGTGGTTTCACCGCCCATCTTTTAGGTTGGTCCTTGCAGGGACACATTACTTTTTAGGGGAGGTAATGCAAATTGGAAAATATAGAATTTGGCTTTGGACAACATCTGATGGTGGACGGATATGGTTCTGACCAGGATAAGTTGACGGACATAAACTATATCTACGATTTTTTGAGTAACTATCCGGCAGAAATCGAGATGACCAAGATAATGCCGCCCTATGTATTCCGTTACTCCGGCGTAAGGCCGGAGGACTGGGGAATCTCGGGGTTTGTCCTCATTGCAGAAAGCCATATAAGTATTCATACCTTCCCGGAAAAACGGTATCTCAGTCTGGATATCTTCTCCTGCAAGGAATTTAATGGACAAAAGGCCATAGAAGATGTCAAGAGATTGTTTAGCCTTGAAAAGATAGAAATAAGGAATCTGGAACGGGGTCTGGAGTTCCCGAAAATCATCCGCAAGGTAGAAAACTTTATGCGTGATGAGAGGATGCAGATAAGCATTTAAGGAGATGACCGGCTTTAACTTCGGCGGATTAGAAGACGCTAAAACGCGCTTAGAATCCTCAAAAACAGTAATTGTGCCGGTTCCTTATGACGGCACCACGTCGTTTCGGAGCGGCACCCGCGAAGGGCCCCTGGCCATTATTAATGCCTCGCGTTTTTTAGAGCTTTACGACGAAGAAACTGATCAGGACGTAAGCGAAGCCGGCATTGCCACATTAGGCGAGATGGAACCTATCGCCTCCTCGCCCGAAGCCATGATAGAGGCTGTCCACGAAGCCTGCCTGCCACTCCTGCAACAGGGAAAAACGGTCGTAGTCCTTGGCGGCGAACACTCGGTCAGCCTGGGAGCCATAAAAGCCGCTTTTGACTATAAGCCATCTTTTTCCATATTACAATTCGACGCCCATGCCGATTTGAGAAATTCCTATCAAAACACCCCCTTTAGCCATGCCTGTATTATGCGCCGGGCCATGGACTATAATCCCATTGAACAGGTGGGGATACGCTCTCTCAGCCGTGAAGAGGCCGTATTTATAAAGGGAAGCGGGCTTAAACCATTTTATGCCCCCGCGGTGCTGGCCGATCGAGAGGCGGTCTTACAGGAATTATTGACCCGGTTATTGCCCGAGGTCTATATAACTATAGACCTCGATGTCCTGGACCCGTCCATCATGCCGGCCGTAGGCACCCCTGAACCGGGAGGTCTGGGCTGGTACGATCTACTCTTCCTTCTGCGGCATATTGCCCGGGAAAAGCATGTTCTGGCCTTTGACGTCGTTGAGCTTTCACCTCAGCCGGGCAATGTGGCCCCGGACTTCCTGGCCGCCAAGCTTATCTATAAATTGTTAAACTATATCGGGCACTGAAAGCAAAAACCATTCAGCCACGAAGTCACTAAGACACGAAGAATGGACATAAATCTTACCGCTACCACAGAATTATTATATAATCTTAGCGTTTTTGTGTCTTAGTGGCTGACTAGTTATAATAAAAAGGAACTTATAGGTTTGGATCAAGAGGATAAGGGTTTTTTAGACAAACTGCTCACCCTTTTCAAAAAAGGAGAAGAGCCCGGGGATATCGAAGATATCCTGAAGGATATCCGCCACCTGGTAGATGCCGGCAAAAAGCAGGGCCTGTTCAGCGAAGAAGAAAGAAAGATGATCGGGCGGATTCTAAAGCTCAAAAACACGACAGCCCTCGACATAATGATCCCGCGTACCGATATGCTCTGTCTGCCGATTAACACCCCCCTGGATGCCCTCGTCCGGACAATAATCGAAGAGGGACACACGCGTATCCCTGTTTATGAAGGAGATTTTGACCATATTATGGGAATCGTCCATGCCAAGGACATCTTGAAATTCTGGGGAAAAACCGGGGGAAAAAACGACCTGAAAGATATATTGCGTCCGGCCTACTTCATCCCGGAAACCAGGCGGGTTGAAGAGTTATTAAAGGAATTTAAGGCCAAAAAATCCCACATGGCTATTGTTATAGACGAATATGGCGCCACCGCCGGTCTCCTTACTATAGAAGATATTCTGGAAGAGATCGTGGGTGAAATCCAGGATGAATACGACATATCTGAGAAGATATTTGAGGAAGTGGATAAAAATACCATATCAGTAGATGCCAAGATAGACATAGAGAAGATCGAACAGCGCTTCGATGTGGAGATTCCAGAGGGCAAATATCAATCGGTGGGAGGTTTCATAATAAACCTTGTCGGCCGCGTACCGGCCGCGGGTGAAGAAATCTCTTTCGGCCCCTTAAGGATGGAGATTGAATCCGCAAACGAACGCAAGATCGATAAGGTCAAAATAACCAGAACCCTTCTCAGCAAACAAGAAGAAATGGCCGACTCCCCGTAATGAAACCGTTCACCGTTGACCGTTCGCCGTTCACCGAAAAAAACCTTTTTCGCGCTTCTCACGGATAACAGTGAACTGATAACGGTGAACGGATATAACGCGTAATCACGGGATAACTGCATGGCAAGATCCATCTCAAATACCTCTTTTTCTCCAAGACAGTTCTTTTTACCCGTCCTTTCCGGCCTCCTCCTTACCTTGAGCTTTCCCAAAATCGGCGCGGCGGCCCTGGCCTGGATTGCCCTTATCCCTTTTCTTATCGCCATAGACGGCGGCAGCCCGAGACGCGCCTTTCTCTCCGGCCTCATCTTTGGCCTGGTGCATTATTCCGGACTCCTCTACTGGGTAGCCGGAGTAATGTATAATTATGGCAATCTTCCCGTCACTGTCAGTGTGGCCATCCTCCTTCTCCTGGTTATCTACCTCTCCCTTTACACCGCAGCCTTTGCCTGCCTTATTGCTGTTACTAAAAAAGCCGGGCTGGGCATAATCTTTACTGCGCCTGTCCTGTGGGTCTCTTTAGAGTATCTGCGGGCCAAACTCCTTACCGGCTTTCCATGGGAAAACATCAGCTACACCCAATATACCAACCTGCACGTTATACAGATCTGCGACATCCTGGGAAATTATGGGCTCTCGTTTTATATCGTACTGGTAAACGCCGTGCTGGCCAGCCTTATTTATAGCCGGCAGGCCGGACAAAATCGGGCCAGGGCGTTTAAATTATACATACCGGTCCTTCTGGCCGTCAGCCTGGTTTACTGGGGTTATGGCTTTTATCGATTACAGGACATCGAGGAAAAGATAAAGACCGCTCCCAGGATTCGGGCCGCTGTTGTCCAGGGGAGTATAAAACAGGACCTTAAGTGGAGCCCCCTCTGGCAGAGAGAAACCATAAATATATACGACGGCCTGAGCCGGGAGGCTGCCAGGGGGTTCGACACGGATATTCTCATATGGCCGGAGACCGCGGCCCCATTCTATTTCCAGGACGGCGGCCCACTGAGCGATACTATCCTGCGGCTTACCGGCGATTTAAAAACAAACCTCCTTTTCGGCGCGCCGGCCTACGCCAAAGCAGAGGATGGAAAACCCCTGTACCTCAATAGCGCCTATCTCCTGTCGGCCAATGAAGGCGCCATACATCGATACGATAAGGTCCGCCTGGTGCCCTTTGGTGAATACGTGCCGGCCCGGCCGCTTTTACCCTTTATCGGAAAACTGGTGGCCTCCGTAGGCGATTTTACCCCCGGCCGCTCTCTAAAACCCCTTGCCGCAGCCCGGATGCGCATAGGTATCCTGATCTGCTTTGAGAGCATCTTCCCGGAACTGGCCAGGCAGCAGGTCCGCAACGGGGCCAACCTGCTGGTAAACATCACCAACGACGCCTGGTTTGGACGTTCCAGCGCCCCATACCAGCATATGTCCATGGCCGTCTTTCGGGCCGTGGAGAACCGCATCAGCCTGGCCAGGGCTGCCAACACCGGCATCAGCCTATTTGTCCGGCCCACCGGCGAAATCACCCAGACCACTTCGCTCTTTACACCGGCCTTTTTGAGGGAGGAAATAGTCCTTGTCTCTGAAAAGACGGTTTACAATCAATGGGGGGAATTTTTCCCTGTCATTTGCTTTATTTTCGGTATAATGGTAATTTTCTACACAGGATGGAGGTTTAATCATGTCAATGGAACTTAAAAGCAGGATCGCGGACTTAAAGGCCAAACTGGACCAGTTACGAGGTCATCTTTGATCTAGACAATAAGACAGAGCGGCTCCGGGAACTGGATAAGATCATGGCCAAAAATAATTTCTGGGAGGACTCGGCCACGGCTGCCGCCATCCTCAAGGAAAGGGCCGCCATCCAGGCAGAGATCGGCGAGTGGCGTGCCAGCGCGGAAGACCTGGAAGAGACTGAGGTTCTCCTGGAACTGGCTATAGAAGAGGATGATAGAGAAACCGCCCGGGAGTCCGAAAAAAAACTTTTATCCCTGGAAAGGGCTATAGAACAGGCCGAGTTTAACCGGATGCTGTGCGGCGAACATGACCGCAGTAATGCCATAATGTCCATTAATGCCGGGGCGGGAGGCACTGAGGCGCAAGACTGGACCCAGATGCTCCTCCGGATGTACACTATGTGGACCCAAAGCAAGGGTTACCGGCTTACTGTTATCGATATCCTGCCGGGCGACGAGGCCGGGGTGAAAAATATTACGTTTACCGTGGCCGGACCCTATGCCTACGGCTACCTGAAGGCCGAAATAGGCGTGCACCGGCTGGTGCGCATATCGCCCTTTGATGCCAGCGGGAGAAGACATACCTCCTTTGCCTCTGTTTCCGTATTGCCGGAACTGGATGAGACCATCACCGTCGATATAAACGAGGCTGATTTGCGGATAGACACATACCGGGCCAGCGGCGCCGGCGGCCAGCATGTCAACAAGACCAGTTCGGCCGTCCGTATCACCCATATCCCGACGGGTATCGTGGTGCAGTGCCAGAATGAGCGCTCCCAGCATAAGAATAAGGCCACGGCCATGAAGATCCTGAGGGCGCGCCTTTATGAGCGGGAAAAGGCCATACAGGACAAGAAAAAACAGGATATACATGACGAAAAGAAGGAAATCGCCTGGGGCAACCAGATAAGATCGTATATCCTGCAACCCTACCGCCTGATTAAGGATCACCGGACAAATCTGGAGATAGGCAATGTTGACGCGGTGCTAAATGGTGATCTGGACCCGTTTATCAGCGCCTTTTTGTTGAAGGGGCCTCAGACCTGAGGCCTGTGTGTGTGCGACCGGGCGGAACAGACAGATAGGCCGTCTCCGTATCCCGGACATACTTTTGAATCCCGTCGGCCAGGTGTTCGGCTATGTCATTAAGGTATCCTTCATCCTTCAGGCGATCCGCCTCCTGGGGGTGGCTGAGAAATGATATTTCCACCAGAACAGAGGGCATCTGCGCGCCGATAAGGACAAAGAAGGGGGCCTGTTTTACCCCCAGATTATTAACCTGCTCATATCGCTTGGTAAGGCCGCTTACCAGGCAGTCCTGCACGTACTCTGCCAACCGGCATGATTCATTGATCTTACAGTTCAGCATAAGGTCATTTAATATCTTCTGAAGGTCGCTTATATTCTTTGTAGAAGTGGCATTTTCACGGGCAGCGACACGCATGGCATCCTCATCCGAGGCCAGATTCAAAAAGTAGGTCTCAATACCCCGGGCCTCCGCGTTAGGCGCGGAATTGGCATGAACAGAGACAAAGAGATCGCCTTTTTTGGTATTGGCGATGGCAGTGCGTTCTTCCAGCGGCAAAAATGCGTCCTTGTCCCGGGTTAAGATAACACTGCATTGCAGCCGTTCCTCGATCTTCTGTTTGACCTTCCTGGTGACTTTAAGGACGATATCCTTTTCCTTCAGCCCGTTGATTCCTATAGCCCCGCAGTCTTTACCCCCGTGTCCGGGGTCCAGGACTATCCTCCGCACACCCAGACCCAACTGCTGGGTAAGCGTCAACTGTCCGAGGTCTTTCTCTTTTCCCTTCTCCGCCCGCCCGCCGATGATGTCGATAACGATGCGGAAGGGATTCAGCAGGTAAAAGACCTTATATTTTTTAAGCGATTCGATATCCAGGACTACCCTTACGGTATCCTTCTTATACTGGCCGGCGCGCACATAGCGGAGCAGGCCGTCCATGACCGGGATCGGATCCCGCAGGTTGGGACCCAGGCGGCTCTGGAAGATATCAATATAAAGCCGCTTTGGCTTTTTGATATCAGGGTCTTTTTTCAGCAGATGTTCCTTGAACGGCGCCTGGTCTTCCGCGTCGATGACCACACGCGTGTAATCGGAGGTGGACCAGGCTCGAATGTCTTTTACCTCGTGCAGCCCTTTGCTCACCGGTGTTCTCTCAAGCTTCGGCCGTTCTTCGGCCTTGGCGCCGGCCGCCGCCTCTCCAGCCGGAGCATTATCCTCAGGCCTGCCGATCTTAGCCAACGAAGCCCCGGCCTCTTTAGCCCGGGGGCTTTTCGGGAAGCGTTTACACAGCCTCTCATACATATCGATAGACGCAGAGAGGTCTCCCTGTCTTCCGGAATAACGGTAAAGCTCCCGGTATATACCGGCCATCATATAGAGGCATTCAGGCGCCACCGGGCCCTCGGGTTCATTCGAATATATTTTTTTGAATTTATCGATATGTTCCAGCCAGAACTGGCGATATTTGGTGCGGGGCGAGGACTTAAAGCCCGTGTAATCCCGTTCCGCCCTTACGTATGCATCCTGAGACGAAAGGGCCCAGGAAGATGCCGGGCTAATCCCTCCGGCCGGTATAAAGAGACACAAGAGCAAAGACCAGCAGACGATATAACTTAAGTGATACTTTTTTATGTCCCTACCCATTACTTATTAAGATCGGCCTCTAATCAAATTTTTGTAATAATTTAGCGTTTTGAAAATGGATGATAAAAAGTGCAAAGAAACATATCAAATCTGGAAATCAGGAACTCAGGGAAGTACAAACCCAAATAAAGAGGGTCTATCTTTTCCTGATTTTCTGAGTTCCAGATTAATAGCCTTTTCTGAATGTAGGACGGTTTCAAACACCTAACGTGTTACAATTTTTTTAAGTTACTTTATCTGTCTCTGGAGCTCATTAAGGAGATTCAGGGCATCCAGCGGCGTAAGGGACGCGATATCGATGTCCTTCAACATACGAAGAATCCTGCTCACGTCAGCGCTGAACAGACCCAACTGGACCGGGCCCTTATCCGGCATCCTCTTCACCGCAGTCCCGAACTCATTACCCTCGATCTTCTTTAATATCTCCTTGGCCCGTCTGACCACATCTTCCGGCAGGCCGGCCAGCCGGGCCACCTGGATCCCGTAACTGTAGTTCATACTCCCCGGAACCAGCCGATGCAAAAATATTATCTCCTCGTTCCACTCCTTTACTGAGACATTGTAATTTTTGACATTCTTATAGCTATGGGCCAGTTCCGCCAGTTCGTGATAATGCGTGGCGAACAGAGTCCGGGCCCCTTTTTCTCCCTTATCCAGCAGATACTCCGCCACCGCCCAGGCAATGCTCAACCCGTCGAACGTACTGGTGCCGCGGCCTATCTCATCCATTATGACCAGGCTTTTTCCTGTGGCATTGTTTAATATATTGGCCGTTTCCATCATCTCGACCATAAACGTGCTCTGCCCGCGGGCCAGATCATCCATGGCCCCCACCCGGCTGAAAATACGATCCACCAGGCCGATCGAGGCCTCCTCAGCCGGGACAAAGCTCCCCATATGGGCCATAAGGACAATCAGGGCTGCCTGCCGCAGGATAGTGGATTTACCCGCCATATTGGGGCCGGTAATAATCAGCATCTGGTTCTGGTCATTGTCCATGAGTACCGAGTTCGGTACAAATCGCTGTCCCTTCAAGGTGCGTTCGACGACCGGATGCCGGCCGTCGCGGATCAAGATGGCATCGCTGTCATTAACCTTGGGGCATACATATCCATGACGGTCTGCGCTTTCGGCAAAAGAGGCCAGGACGTCGAGTTGGGCCGTGAGACGGGCGGTCTTCTGTATGCGCGTGGTCTCTGCGGCCACCCGCAGGCGAATCTCCTGAAAGATGCGGTATTCCAGGTCAGTCCTTTTCTCTCCGGCCGTGAGCACCTTTTCTTCATAATCCTTGAGCTCAGGGGTTATAAAGCGTTCTGCGTTGACCAGGGTCTGCTTGCGGATATAATCGCCGGGGACAGAGGAAAGGTTGCTTTTTGTCACTTCAATGTAGTAGCCGAAGACGCGGTTAAATCCCACGCGGAGATTGGATATGCCCGTCCTGACCCGTTCCGTCGCCTCCAGTCTGGCAATCCAGTCCTTCCCATCCCGCTGTATGGAAATAAGTTCATCCAGGGCCGCTGCATAACCTTCCTTTATTATGCCCCCTTCCCGCAGGCCAAGGGGCGCGTCCTCCCTTATGGCGTCCTCAACGATCCGGGCCATATCGCTGAGAGGGTCAAGGCCTCCGGCCATCTCCTTGAGAAGGTCGCTGGTCCCGGAGGGTATCAGGGCTATGAGATCAGGCAGTCGCAGGAGGGAACTCTTCAGGGCCAGAAGGTCACGCGGCGTGGCATTCCCCAGGACGATGCGGCCGTTTAGCCGTTCCAGGTCGTAGAACTCATCAAGGATAGCCCGGATTTCACGCCTGGCCGAATGATGGTCCTTAAGCACGGAAACCGCCTCCAGGCGCGCCTGTAACCCGCGAAGGTTTCTTAGCGGATAATCCATCCAGCGGCGCAGCATGCGACCGCCCATGGAGGTCATGGTAATGTCCAGGGTGTCGAGGAGAGAGCCCCGCCTTCCGCCTGCCCCCGGTCCATGCGCCTTTTGGGTGAGTTCCAGGTTCCGTCGCGTGGTGTCATCGATAATCAGGTAGTCGCCGGTAAAATGGGGCGTGGGCCTCTGGATATGGTCCAGACCTGCCTTCTGTGTCTCCTGTACATACTGAAGAAGCGCTCCGGCGGCCTGAATCCCGGCCTGCATGTTCTCGCAGCCGAATCCCTCCAGCGAGACGACCTTGAAATGTCTGAGCAGACACTCGCGGGCGGCCTCCGGCGCGAAGGAGGCGTCATCACGAGCAGTGAAGGCCTTTCCCCTCCGGAAGCCCTCCAGAAACGAATATTCTCCCTCTCCTTCCATCCCGTCGGCCACAACTATCTCCGCGGGATTCAGACGCGCTATCTCATCCTCGATAGAATTAACGTCATCAGATTCCATCAGGCGAAAATCACCGGTGGAAATATCGAGTGAAGCCAGGCCGGTTTTCTTTCCTCCGGGATAGACAGAGGCGATAAAGTTATTAACCTTATCCTCAAGCATGTCTCCGTCAATGACCAGGCCGGGGGTAACCATACGAACCACTTCCCGTTTGACCAGGCCCTTGGTCTCTTCCCCGTCCTTCTGCTCACAGACGGCCACCTTAAGGCCCTGGGAGATAAGCCGGTTGATATAGCCTGAGGCGGCATGATAAGGGACGCCGCACATGGGGACCTTTTCCTCTGCGTTTTTGTTGCGGCTGGTGAGGGCGATGTCCAGGAGCTTCGACGCCTTCAGGGCATCATCAAAAAACATCTCATAAAAATCGCCCATACGATAGAAAAGGATGGCATCCTGGTAATTCTGTTTTATCTCCAGGTACTGCTGGATCATGGGGGTGATTTTGTTAATCATAGGGCATCAAAATTTGCCACAGAGGACACAGAGAAAAATATTTTTAACACGTTAGCTGTTTGAAAAGAGCTTGTCGCCCAGAAAATGGCGCCTCAAAAATCCCCCTTAATCCCCCTTTTTCAAAGGGGGAAGTGTTTCTCCTCCCTTTGGAAAAGGGAGGTTGGGAGGGATTTTAAAATACTTTTTGAAGCTCCCCGCTGCAAGCACCGAGGAATGCGCTCGCTATGCATGTTCAACAGCTAAGCTGATACATTTTTGAAATTTTTAGTCTTTCTCTGTGTCCTCTGTGGCTAAATCTATTACCGTATTTTCCGCTAAAAAACAAGCCACGCCCTATCACTCCAGGGATATCAACTCTATATCCCCCCAGGCCCCGATCTTGTCTCCCACAATTATTACCACGCCGGATATTTCTCCTATATCTTTAGCCAGAGACAGCCCGGAGTCTATATCTCTTTTTCCCTTAACCACGTTCCCCACCGCCGTAGCTACCGCATCGGCCAGGGCCGTGCATCCGGCCACCACGGTAACGGCATCGGTCTTGCCGAAACTTAGGGAATGGCCGACCGTACCGGAAGAAGTGCAGACGCCTGTAGGCATCTGACCGGCAGAGATGGCTATGCCCACCTTGCCGCTCAAAGGAGAACTCCCGGCAAAAATGCCTATCCGGGCATCACTCCGGGTAGCGACAAAGATATCCCCGCCGTTTTCCACGATAATCTCCCCGGTCTTCTGTTCTTTCAACAAATCCCGGCCTGCTTTTTCGGCAATCGCCCCCGCCACCGCCGCCATAGGGCCGACACCGGCCTGCTGCCCGGCCTCTATCATCTCCCGCACGATAGGCGGGGCCAGTACATCCTGGGGAACAGGAACCAGAGAGGTAAGGAAATCCGGATGCTTGGCGATATAGGATTCTATCTGGTGACGATAAGACAGGACCAGTTCTTCGGTCTCGCTGATTAAAGGGCTCTCCGCCTGGATGTGCAGATCGGTCTCCTTGACCTGCACCTGGAACGAGACCAGCCCCGGAGCACTGACCCAGGCCCGATAAAATCTCTTTTGGTACTCATGTGGCAGCATGTATTCTCACCTCAAAATCCCCCTGTATCCCCCTTTTCCAAAGGGGGAGCAACAGTTCCTCCCTTTGGAAAAGGGAGGTTAGGAGGGATTTTTGGATTGCGGAAGTTACCTCATTATATCATTAAAATGAGCGCCACTTTGACGTTATCGTGAGGCTTCGGGGAATTTAACACAATAACTCATAAAAATCTGTGTAATCTGCGTAATCTGTGGCTTTATCGAATTCATGTATCTAAATACCATTGTAATAATTATGCCGAATTTGCTGAAATGTCCAGACCATTGATAACAAACGCCCTCCGTGCATTGAGAAATAGTTTGACAATTCCGATAGATATAGCGAAGATATGAGGGTCGTACTCAAAGCAGTAAGCCTTGAGCCTTCAGCCAGAGTTGGGGTAAACGAAATTCTTTGTCTATTATTACAAAACAGGACAAAAAGCGAAGTATTTCGTTTATGAACGAGTTATGCGTCACCGCTAAACCAGAGAGGGGTAAATGTTAAAAGTTTTAAACAAAAAACATGATATAGATAATGCTCAGAAAATCTTTTTGACACATTTTTTTAATATCGTTGATAAAAAAATTAATGTCAAGATTGGATACCCTGGGGGCAATTTCAAAAGCAAGGTATCATGGCTAGCCAAGTTGGGAATTTGGGTATGCTCTTTCAAAAGATCAGGCAGGCATATCAATCTGTTTGGAGTTGGTGAGCCTGAAGAAGGCGATATGATTCCGATAACATGTGAAATAAATTTTCCTGTCAATGGAATCAATAGAAGAATTGGTGGAGCTTTTCTCACGGATTCCACTGGAGACATCTTTGTAGCTCACCGTGGCAAGATAGGTGGCGGCAAAAAGGGGATAGGAAAATCGTTATTTGAAGACCAATATAGAGGTCGATGGGAAATTGTTGAAGATAATGGATTTGACACTGAGGTAGCACTTATCAGTGCATTGAAGTCACCACGCTTTGTTAATCAAGTGAGACAGTTTGTATTTGAGGTCAATAGGATAAAATCTCTCTCATCAATTCCGTCATCGCAACCAATTAGCCCAGCTGATTCGGATGAATTTAAAGAAGAGTTCTCAGGGAAGAAAAGGCAATACAAAACTTCAAGAATTATAGAAGCAGAATGTGATCATGGTTTGATCGTAAACAATTTGTCATCTGTTCTCGAAGAACTCGGTCTGACCGTAAGAAATGATAAGAATCGCGATATATATATTATCGATTCAAATCGCAAAATAACCGCGATTTTCGAAGTTAAGACAGATACATCAACAACAAGCATGTATTCTGCTGTAGGTCAATTGCTATTAAACAGCATTAGTTTAACCGTTCGTCCACGATTAATCCTTGTAATTCCTGAACAGGTCGATAAAACGCTGGAGTCTAAGTTGAAACAATTGGGCATAGAATCTCTTATCTTTAAGTGGGTGACCGATAGGTCAATTTTTCCAAAATTAAAAACCTTGAATTTATGATGACATTAGCGGCGACGCATAACACGTTGCAAAAGACTGACGTCCAAACCCTTCGGGCTTCTTTTGCAGCGGAAACGTTAGGCAAAATTCTGGCTGGGCTTTTGGTAGTAGAAACAGATAGATGCCCACCCTTTTTCAATGACCAAAAAACAGCGGCGAGACAACCATGACAAATAGAGATACAATATTCATAAGTCATGTAACTCCAGAGGATAATAGTTTCGCTATTTGGCTTGCGTCGAGACTCAAGGCCCTTGGTTATGCTACATGGGTTGATAAGAAAGCTCTGCTTGGGGGAGAAAAGTTCTGGCAGAAAATCGACCATACTATCAGACATAAAGCTGTCAAGATACTACTCGTTTACTCTGGGCATATCTGCATAAACGGTGAGCCTGGCCGCCTGCGGGACGGTATTGAGAAAGAGCTGAGCTTAGCCGAAAGTGTCAGCGAGCAAAATGGGTTGGAGGATTTCATAATCCTCATGAATATTGACGGTTCAGCGTACAATCTCTTCATTGGTGCTAACCGTATTAATCACATCCCTTTTTATGGTAACTGGGCAGAGGGACTCGATCAGCTTACAGAGAAACTCGATAAGGACAAGGTTCACCGCTCCGGCGAGTCAGATTCATCGAAATTTGCAGCTTGGTATGAGAACCAGTACACCACCAAGTCTGGGATTATCTATAAATCAGAACTGTACTACACAAATCTCTGGCCGATTCCTGCTGTTCCGGAAAGGTTCTACCTTTACCAGTTTGAGACGGAGGAAGAAGCTCGCGCTGTTTATAACTGCCCTACACCCTTCCCCATAGCAAAAGTCTCTAATGTTCTCTCTACTTTTTCAGATGAGATACCCCTCGCTTACGAAATTGACAACCAGACCTATACCGCGAGGCTCAGGGGTCGATTCGTGTGTGATACGGCAGCTGTAGTTGCCGACGTCATTGGGGACAACGAATCATTTCCTACACCAAGGGATTATGCAAACCACCTAAAATCATTGCTGGCCAGAGTATTTCACCTCTTGATGAAGCAACGGAAGATGTATTGGTACGGGCTAGCAGACAAGAGCCAAGCTTACTACCAGACACCCGCAAGCCTGGTCAAGGGTTTCGCCAAATTTGAGTATCCCTTCCGAAAGCTAAACCAAAAGAAACGCAAAAGCGTCTATGGAAAGTATCTAGACCTCGGCTATTGGCATTACGCCGTTTCTTGCAAGCCCATCTTCACACCGTTGCTCAGTTTCAGCCTCAAATCACACATAATTTTCACTACCGATGGTTTCAAAGCATGGGACGATAAGGACAAAATGCATACTCATCGCAGAGCAAAAGGAAAACGATTATTTAACGCCGAATGGCGCGATATGCAACTGAGTTTCTTGCACAGCCTGCGGGACAGCGATGGTGACATCAATATCGGGCTGAACAATTCATTCCTTCTTCAAATGCAGCCCCTCCCAGTTATGTACTGGTCAGATTTCGGCTATTTTGAGCCGAAGAGTAAAGATCGATTCGACATCTTGAGCGTATGTTATGAGGAGGACGACAATTCAGACTAGCGTGAAGCCCTCTATCCAACCGAAGGGGTTCTATTTGCTGCACATCGCCGAGCCGCGTCTCACCTTTGGTTTTGGTCAGAAGCTAACCGACCCACGCGATGGGATAATGCTCTTCGGGCCCTACACAAGGGAGAAGATTCGTGGCCAACTAAATGTAGGTATAATAGGGCCACACTCTTGCCGTGCGTTTCTCAAGAGCTATCTGCGACGCTTGCACAAGCCTATATATGGCGACGGTGAAGTCGCGCGCCCGTTCTTCCCTGGTCTGGAAGCCGCATACGGCGTATCCGTCAACTTTGCGAACCTACCAGAACTTGATGTTCCCCAAGACAAAATCGCTGAGTTCCTTCGGTATACCGACGGACATCAAAGAGTGCATAACCTTTCCAACCTCTATACAGACCGATTAATTAGATACCAGAAGCAGGAGGAAATGCCCGTTAATGTGTGGTTTGTCGTGATCCCGGATGAAATCTATACGTATGGTAGACCGAAATCACGAGTCCCAGCATCCCGTAACAATATTAAGCTTGGCTTGAGCAAAAGTGAAAGACAGGCGGGCCAAGTTTTTCTTTTTGACTACCTAAATGAGCTGCGCGAAGCATATGATTTCGAGATCAATTTCCATAATCAACTAAAGGCAAAACTACTAGGCGAGAAGGTCGTTACACAGGTAGTGCGCGCCAGCACAGTTGCATACGACGAAATCTGGGAAGATAAGAGGCGAATCGCAGCAGAAAGAAAATTCGATACGGCGAAGGCATGGAACATCTCTACAACCCTTTATTATAAAGCCGGTGGGCTCCCTTGGCGTTTGGGGGATGTGAGGAATGGAGTTTGCTATCTCGGCCTGGTTTATAAGAAGACACATACAGAAGACTCCGATAGGAACGCCTGTTGTGCAGCACAAATGTTCCTTGATTCTGGAGACGGTGTTGTCTTTCGGGGAAATGTTGGGCCATGGTATAATCCCGCCACAAAGGAGTTTCATATTCGTAGAGTGGATGCGCATGACCTTCTCCGACAGTCGATTGATTCATTCAAGGAGAGAGATCCCGCGGGAATCTTCCCAAAAGAGGTCTTCATCCATGCTAAAACCAATTTCGATGACGAAGAATGGAACGGCTTTGTTGATGCAGCTGAAGGCAAGACGCGACTGGTAGGAGTACGCATTAGAGAGAATAGAGTTATGAAACTCTACCGGGACTTCGAGTATTCTGTGCCAAGGGGTACCGCCTTGATTCTCGGAGACGCAAAGGCGTACTTGTGGACTAAGGGCTACATACCACGAATTCAAACCCAGCTTGGATTAGAAACACCCAATCCTTTGGAAATAGAGATAACCAGAGGTTCACCCCAAATACAGACCGTGTGCAGAGACATCTTGGCCTTGACAAAGCTAAATTACAACACCTGTCTTTTCGGAGAAGGCCTACCAGTTACCCTTCGTTTTGCAGATCGCATAGGAGATGTACTTACAGCAGGACGAGATGTTGAATCCGGGGTACTGCCTTTTAAGCACTACGTGTGAAAGGCAAGGAACGGAGAGCAGGAACGCCTATAAACTTATAAAGTATTTTGTCATCGCCCACAAAAAAGAAAGACATTAAACTGACATTTTTTACTATACGATGGGCGGGAGAGATAGTTATGGAACACGAAGAGGAGTTTGAAAAGAGTGATCTTGAATATCTCCGGATAGCTTTGAATGGGTGGGAGAGGAAATGCGGGACGTCCATAAATTTATAAGTTTCTTGTTGTCCACAACAGAGGATAACACAGGCCAAAAGATTAATATCCAGATGCTATCGCACTTCTTTTGGCCTTGAACGAAAGCCGCCGTTTAAAGGAATATGGTATTATTAGTTAGAAAAGGAGGCCGATGACATGAGACAATATAAGATTATCGTAGAAAAACATCCCGACGGCTACGTGGCTTACCCACTGGGACTAAAGGGGGTTGTGGTCGGGCAAGGGGATACATATGAAGAAGCCCTCGCTGATGTCAAATCAGCAATCCGTTTCCATATCGAAACTTTTGGGGAAGACGTGCTCGATATTGAACCGCCGATCCTTGAGGCATTTGTTGCAGAAGCTGGGGTGTAAATCTAATGCCGAAATTTCCGGTTGATGCTCCAAAACAGAGGGTAATAAAATCGCTTGAGATTTTAGGGTTCCAAATCGTTCGAGAAAAAGAACATATTTCGATGGAAAGGATAAATCCCGACGGGTCCAAAACCCCTTTGACTATGCCTAACCATCCGAAGATAAAGGCCTCCACTCTTCGTACTATTTGTACTCAAGCAGGAATTTCAAGAGATGATTTCCTTGCTGCTTATGATAAAGCATGATTGCGGCCTTCAGATAACAACGCACGCCATGGCGCATCTACGAGCGGAAAAGACTGACGTCCAAACCGCCAGCCCGTTATCTGAAAATGCCGTGCCCAATGAAAAGACAGAAATAGGAGAAATTTGAGTTACAAGATATTTGAACGAGAAATCGGAATCATGCAGTGATACTGCGTAGAAGGGGGGATGTGTGCTCGATACCTCGAAAGATATTTATTCCATAAATATTGAAGATGTCCAGAATGTAGCAGATGAAGAGCTTGGGAGAGAACTTTCGGAATCGGAGTTGAAAATCATAGAAGATAAGATCGGTGATTATATAGATTGGTATGGCGCCATATATTCGGCTATACAGAATGAAGTTTTAAACGTTGCTGAACATCCTGCGTCGGAATAGAGGAGAGACGACGGATAACAGAGCGCTTGAGGTCAACACCCAAAGGCTCAGCCCTTCTCAGGCACTCAAAAGGTTATCTGAAATATCTCGTATGGGAAAAAGAGAGAAATTATGACAGAATTCAGCAAATCTCAATGGGCAAAAGCAGAGTTCACGCAAGAATACAGGGATAGCGCGGATGTTTATATTGTAGAGCGGAGAAGACTATTTGAGATTTTAAAGTCTTTTTATAAACATTTTGTCGCCAGCAAGTCAGGGAGTAATGTCCTTGACCTTGGATGTGGAGATGGGATTGTTATCCATGAACTTTTGAGAATTGATGATTCAATAGTAGCAACCCTTATTGATGGTTCAGAGGATATGCTGAATAAAGCGGCAGAACGTTTGAAAGGTTTTAAAAATATTCATATTTTAAAAGCGAGCCTTCAGGAGATTCTGGATAAAAAAATTACACTCCAAAGCTTTAATTTTATAGTCTCATCACTGGCAATACATCATTTGTCCATGCAAGAGAAAATAGCTTTATTCAGAACCATCTATTCTCATCTGAATGTTGACGGGTATTTTCTAAACATTGATGTTATTCTTGCTCCCGCAGAACCTCTTGAGCATTGGTATCTTTCGCTATGGAAAGAATGGATTGCGGAAAGAAAAACTATTCTGGGAATAGAAGGCACTTATGATGATATTATCCAAAGATATAAAGACAACACGGACAACAAGCCAGATACTTTAAATGAACAGCTAAACGCTTTGACATCTATTGGTTTCAAGGATGTTGATTGCTTCTATAAATATGGAATATTTACAATATATGGTGGCAAAAAAAGATGATATGTGAGATTTGTGGAAAAGAGGGGGCGCGTCCGGCGGGACGGATGGGAGGGACATCCCTAAATTTATAAGTTTCTTGTTGCCCGTAACGACAGATAGCACAGGCCCAAAGATTAACATCCAGATGCTATCGCACTTCTTTTGGCCTTGAACGTTATACGGCATTTACAACGTGCACGGTCAAAGGAGATCTATCACAATGATTATACAGAGAATTGAGGCCACCAATTTCCGATCCCTGAGATCAGTCGATATCAGCAGCTCTAATCTTCTTGCCATCCTTGGAAGAAATGGCGCTGGCAAGTCAAGCGTGCTATACGCCCTTGATGTGTTCTACAACACCGCGGCACAGATTACGGAGTATGACTACTTCGACAAAGACACGGCATCCGACATAACGATTCGCGTCACCTATGGTGACTTCAAACAGGATGAGCGTGAAGAGTTCTCTTCATACATCACTGCCGGCAGGCTCATTGTTACCAAGGTAATCAATAGCGGGGGGGCGCGATACTATTCTGCTTCACGACAGCTTCCAGAATTCGCAGAGATCAGGAAACTCGCTGCTACCCCAAAGCGGAAAGAATTCAATGATCTCGTATCAAGCAACAAGTATGCAGACTTGAATCAGAAAGCGAATTCTGCCCAAGCAGTTGAAGATGCTATGGCTACCTTCGAATCCGCCCATCCTGAATTCTTGCAGGTATTTCCGAGGGAAACTCAATTTTTCGGACCAAGGAATATCGGTGGTGGCAAACTCGACAAGTACACGAAATTCGTTCTGGTGCCCGCAGTTAGGGATGCGTCCTCAGAGGCAGAACGTCGGGGCGTGATCCTCCAACTTATAGACGTTTTGGTAATGAGGAGCGTCAATGCTAGACCGGACGTCCGTGAGCTCAATGCTGAGTTTGAGAGACGAGTCAAAGAGGTGTACAGTGCAAACAATCTCACCGAACTGCGATCTCTGGGTTCTTTGATCACCCAGGTTCTGAAGAGATACGCGCCAGGTGCAGAACTTGATCTTACCTTTGGTGAGGTAGACCCTCCAAAGCTATCTCTACCTCCAGCAATTGCCTCCCTTGTCGAGGACAATTTCAAATGCCCGATCAACTACAGTGGCCACGGACTTCAACGGGCGCTCATCTTCGCCCTTCTGCATCAACTCTCGCTAACCGAACAAACAGTTCCTGAACAAACGGAATCAGAGTCGACCAGTTCTTTTGCTCCATCAGGTCCCAGCAAAATACCCGACTTGATACTGGCAATTGAGGAACCAGAACTATATCTCCATCCCTCACGATGCAGATACCTCTCCAGCGTTATGCTCCAATTGTCAAAGAAGCCTGAGCAGGAGAGCGATCCAAGAACGCAGATCATCTATGGAACGCATTCGCCATACTTCGTTGACCTCCAGAGATTTGACCAAATCAGACTGGCCAGAAAAGTGCCCGTTGAGGGTACCAATACGCTCCAAACGAAGATAACTTTCTATACGCGCGAAGATGCAGCGAGACGCCTAGCAGAGATCAGCCAAAAGAATCCCGATGATTTCACGGACATCTCTTTCGCAGCTCATGCCTCCCCGGTAATGACCACGATCGTGAACGAGGGCTTCTTCTCAGACTTAGTTGTCATTGTCGAGGGCAACTCTGAGGTCGGTGCTTTGTGGACAATGCAAGAGATTCAGAAGCTCAACTGGGATGCCCTCGGAATCTCCATCGTTCCAGTTAGCGGGAAGAACAACATTGATCGGCCAGTTGTGGTTTTCCGAGGTCTTGAGATTCCAACCTTTTTCATATTTGACGCAGATTCAAGCCTCAACGGGCAAAAACGTGATGCCGCAATTCGGACCAATCACTTGTTACAAAGGCTCGCCGGTGTTCCCCCGACTGATTTCCCTCAAACGGACGTCTTTGATACTTGGGCTGTATTCAATGACAAACTCGAGGCGGAACTTGAAGGTGCAACGGGGCAGGACAATTTCAATCAACTCCGAACACAAATTGCAGAAGGGCTAGGATACAATCAACCCTCTTCTGTCTTTAAGAACATCGAAGGCGCTGCCATGTTCGTCAAGCAGGTTTATGCAAACGGGGGGCGAATTCCTGTGCTAGAGAACATCGTTGAACGCGTCACAAGGCTCAGGCAAGGCAATTTGAATCTGAACGGAGGGGCGGGCCGTCCATAAATTTATAAGTTTCTTATGCCCGCAGGCAGATAACAGAGCGCTTAAGGTCAACACCCAAGGGCTCGGCCCTTCTCAAGCACTCGAAACGATAGGCAGGACATCGCTCGCTCGGCAGGCTTCGGGATACTTCCCGCTAGGGAAGGGAGTAATAATCGAAGAATTAGGCTTTAGGAAGGTTGGTGAAAAGCCCTGCCGGTCCTGCCTATCGGGCTAGCGGTTTGGCGATGTGCCCCGGAGGGGCATTTTGACAAAGCCGCTAAACCGTGAGATAGGCGACGTCGCGAGCGACTCTCTCGCCTTGCCGAAGCCCAAACACGTTTGGTTGGAACAGCGGCTTTGCCGCCAAACCGCCAGCCCGTTATATGACATTGCGTTGTAACAGAGAGATGAAATATGAAGGACTATTTGATTGATTTCCAAAACATGAATTGGGAAAGCCTGGCACCAGGTGTTCGATATAAGGCATTTATTAGAGGTAATCAAAGAATACGGTTGGTAGAATTTTCAGAGGAATTTATCGAGAAGGATTGGTGCACCAAAGGACACGTAGGCTATGTTCTAGAAGGTGGTATTTCGATAGATTTTAATGGAACACCGATAAATTTTAAAGCAGGTGATGGGCTATTTATTCCCAAAGGGGAAGCATGCAGACATAGGGGTAAGGTTGCCAAAGGAGAAAAAGCATTAATTATTTTGTTTGAAGAAGTATGATCGCAACGTCATATAACAGCGTGTATCTGGTTCGGGCTACACCCTCACGCAAATCGCCTTCGGCTCAGACTTCAGATACCCGCCAAACGTTGTGCGCCATTGCAGTTCAAAAGAAAAGGAGGAACCATATGTGAAACTCAATTGGTTTGAGAAATTGATTATGAACAGCCCCATTCGTCCAATGAACCAGCGGAAAGAAGCGCGTCTTATGTTGCAACTAGGAGGCGACGTAAGAGGCGGCAGAGTATTGGAAATTGGTTGTGGTAGAGGCGTAGGTGTGGAGATTATCTTTGATATATTTGGTCCATCGTGCGTGGAAGCTTTCGATTTTGACACTGACCAAGTCTGTTTAGCAAAACAGCGTTTATCAAGTATGTATCAAGATAAGGCAAATATATACACGGGTGATGCAACGAAAATATCATCTCCTGATAATCATTTTGATGCGGTTTTCGATTTTGGAGCGCTTCATCATATTCCCGATAATTCCGTAGCTATCAGTGAAATAGCACGAGTTCTCAAACCTGGGGGACGGTTTTTCTTTATGGAGCTTCTTTCTTCTCTTACAATGAAACCCATTATGCGTCTTCTGACGCAGCACCCACCCGAAGCGCAGTTCACATGGGAAGCACTTTCGATGGAATTAGCAAAGTCGGGTTTAGTGGTATCGGAAAATTCCTGCGTTGTGAATTCATCCAGGGTGGTCGGTGTCGCTCGGAAAAGCACCGGGAGAGGCGGGACGCCCTTAAATTTATAAGTTTCTTATTGCCCGCAACGGCAGATAACAGAGTGCTTGAGGTCAACACCCAAAGGCTTGGCCCCTCTCAAGCACTCGAAACGTTATACAAAATAGGGTGCGGGAAATAAAAACAAAAGAAGGCTATAACTAGGAACATCCATGTTCAATCGAATATTGAAAGAGATGCGGGAAAAGATACGCCACCGTGCATATGTGATGACGCTACATGCAGAAGAGGAGATGGACGACGATTGTTTGACCATCTATGACGTTGAAAGTGGTATACTTACAGGAAAGATACTGGAACGTCAAAAAGATAGAGAAACTGCTGAGTGGAAATACCGTATAAATGGAAAGACTATTTCTGGTGGTAAGGTTGAAATTATTGCTAAATTAAGTCCAACAGGCAAGTTGGTTATTATTACGGTGTATGTGCCATAATACGTCTATGAGTGAGGCAAAAAAGATGATATGTGACATTTGTGGAAAAGAGGGAGCGCGTGTCCGGCGGGTTGCAAGGACCTACGGTAAGGGCAAGGATATCTTGGTCATAGAAAATGTTCCTGTGGTAACTTGTCCTCACTGCGGAGAGAGCTACCTTGATGCGGAAACGCTTCACGAAATTGAGCGCATAAAGCTTCACAAAAAGAGTTTTGCGGAAAAGCGCCCAGTTCCGGTTGCTCACTTTGCATAATTAAAAGGGATGCACCCCACTTCAACAACAGGCTTTGCGGCGGTTATAACCATCCAAATGGCCTAAACGGAGGGGCGGGACGTCCATAAATTTATAAGTTTCTTGTTGCCTGTAACGGCAGATAGCAGAGTGCTTGAGGTCAACACCTAAAGGATCGGCCCTTCTCAATCACTCGAAACGTTATCTACCATTGTCTTGAAAACAAAAATTTGTTTATGATGTAGAGGCGCTTGCAAAACTGTTTGTCATCCCCGAATGCCTCTATCGGGGATATGGTTTTTCAAGCAGTTAGAACCAGATTCCCGCTCAGAATCGCTGCGGGAATGACAGAATGGAGGCTTTTGCAAGAGGCTCTGTAGTTATGAATATTCGTTACTATATTGATCCAGAAACAGGTCTACCCCATATCTATAACCACAATATATCTGAGGGCGAAGTGTAAGATGTCTTATTAAAGCCAGGGGAAGACCGCCATGGCAAAGAAGGTTCACGGATAGCTATGGGTCAGAGCCGTGCAGGACGTTATCTCAGGGTAATTTATGTTCCAGACCCGGAGCCAGAAAGTATTTTTGTCATAACAGCCTTTGAGTTGACCGGCAAACCATTAACAGCTTATAAGCGCAGGAGGCGAAAGAAGAAATGAAAAAAAGTAGATTTCCGAAAGGATGGGATGAAAAGAAGGTGAAGAGAATTCTTGCCCATTACGAGAAACAAACCGAAGAAGAAGCCGTGGCTGAGGATGAAGCCGCATATGAGGATAAGACCCAAACAATAATAGAAATCCCTGTTCAGTTAGTCTCTACAGTTAGGGCGCTTATAGCAAAACATCAAGCATTACGGCATCCAAAGACAACAGCGGATAAAAGCGGATAAAAGGGAAATCCCTGTCTGCCAACAAAGAAGAGATGTGTAACGTCCATAAATTTATAAGTTTCTTGTTGCCCGTAACGGCAGATAGCACAGGCCAAAAGATTAACATCCAGATGCTAGCGCATTTCTTTTGGCCTTGAACGATATACGAAACAGTGGCGCTATGTTATGGAGGTAAGAAGATGAGAGAAGTGATCATTTATCGAGGCGAAGACGGTTACTGGGTAGCTGAATGTCCAAGTCTTCCGGGTTGTATCAGTCAAGGAAAGACAAAGGAGGAGGCTATAGCCAACATCAAAGAGGCAATTCAGGGCTATATCAAGGCATTAGAAGAAGACGGACTTTCTGTGCCAAAAGAACGGTTTGAAACATTGCTGGTAGCTGTATGAGCAAGCTGTCACAAGTTTCTGGACGGGAGTGCGTTAAGGCATTAGAAAAAGCAGGTTTTTATTTCAAACGGCAAGAAGGAAGCCACATGATTTTAAGGAGAAATGAACCATTTGCACAGGTGGTTGTCCCTGACCACAAAGAATTAGATAGAGGAACCTTACGGGCAATTATCCGGCAAGCTGGTTTAAATGTGGAGGAATTCGTGAAATTATTATAACGCCACCGCTTCGCCCAACAGCAGGCTAAAAGGAAACGGATTAATCGGCAAATGCTATCGCATTTTTGGCCTTGAATGTTAGCGCCGGGGTTCGGCTTATTCCACCGTAACACTCTTGGCCAGGTTGCGCGGCTGGTCAACATCACAGCCTCTCAGTACGGCTATCTCATAAGCCAGGAGTTGGAGGGGTACGGTATAGAGGATGGGCGCCATCTCCTCGGAAACCTTTGGGAGAAGCAGCGTGTGTGTGGCAATATCAGTGACCTTTTTATCCCCTTCATCGGCCAGGGCAATGACTATCCCCCGCCTGGCCATGACCTCCAGCATATTGCTTAAAACCTTGTCATAGACCGGCGAAGAGGGGGCCAGGGCCACTACCGGCATGGCCTCATCGATCAAGGCGATAGGCCCGTGCTTCATCTCGCCGGCCGCATAACCCTCGGCGTGGATGTAGGATATTTCTTTGAGCTTTAAAGCGCCTTCCAGGGCAATGGGAAACATATAATTGCGGCCCAGATAAAGGAAATCCCTCTTCTTGTAGAATTCCAGGGCCAGTTCCTTTACCGCCGCATGTATATTTTTGATATTATCTTCGAGCAGCGGGGGGAGGTCTATGATGTCCTTAATCATAAGCCGGGCCTTTTCCTTTGAGATAATCCCCCGTACCCGGCCCAGATAGATGGTCAGGAGGTAGAGGGCGGTCAACTGGCTGGTAAACGCCTTGGTCGAGGCCACGCCTATCTCCGGACCGGCGTGGGTATATATCGTCCCGTGCGATTCCCGGCTGACCGTGCTCCCCACTACATTGCAGATGGATATAATTTTGGAGCCCTTTTCTTTGGCTATACGGAGTCCGGCCAGGGTGTCCGCGGTCTCGCCGGATTGGGAGATGGGGATGGTCAGTGTGTCTCCATCTATAAGCAAGGAACGATACCTGAACTCCGAGGCCAAATCCACCTCGGTGGGCAGGCCAACCCATTTTTCCAGATAATATTTAGCCAGCAGGGCCGCATGCCAGGAGGTCCCGCAGGCCACCAGCATTACGCGCCTGATATCCTTCAGTTCTTTTTCCGGCAGGTCTATCTCCGGAAGATAGGCCTCGCCCTCTTCTACCGATACCCTGCCCCTTACGGTATCTAAGATGGCCTGCGGCTGCTCGTAGATCTCCTTGAGCATAAAGTGTTTGAAGCCGGATTTTTCGGCCATGGCCGCATCCCAGGTTATCCTCTCCGCCTTCTTTTTTACCTCTTCCCCGGTAGCCGCCTTTTTTACATGTATCCCATCCCGGCGCACGATAACCATCTCACCGTCGTCCAGGAACATAACATCCTTGGTATAACGCAAAAAGGCAGGTATGTCCGAGGCCAGGAAATACTCCCCTTCGCCCAATCCCAATACCAGTGGGCTCTGGTGACGCGCCGCCACCAGGACTCCGTCCTGAGCGCACATCGCGGCCAGGGCATAAGAACCCTCTACCTCCCGCACCGCCCGGGCCACCGCCTCACTCAGGTCGCCTGCAAAATATTTCTCGATAAGATGGGCCAGGACTTCGGTATCTGTGTCTGAACGGAATTCATGGCCTTCCGCCTTTAGGTTCTCCCGCAGGCTGAAATAGTTTTCAATGATGCCGTTATGAACTACCACCAGCTCGTTCTTGCAGTCCGTATGCGGATGGGCGTTCCTTTCATTGGGGACACCGTGGGTAGCCCAACGCGTATGGCCAAGACCGGTGAAACTGGCCTCATCCCGCTTTCCGTTTAGTTTAAGGTCCAGGTTCTCCAGTTTCCCCTCGGCCCGGCTGACCTTTATCTTGCCATCCTTAAGATAAGCTATCCCCGCCGAATCATAGCCGCGGTACTCCAGCATCTTGAGGCCATCCAGGAGAACCGGTATCACCCTTCTATGGCCCACATAACCTATTATTCCGCACATGGAATTATCCTCTCCATCTTCCCCCGGACCTAACGTGATCCCCGGCCGAACAGCACAATTTTAATAGTCTTTACCACAATTAACAAGTCCATTACCACAGACATGTGTTTGATATAATAAAGATCGTACTTCAACTTTTGTAACGCATCATCCTCAGATGCCCCATAAGGATAGAGAACCTGCGCCCAACCGGTTATCCCCGGCTTCACTGTGTGTCTTTGATCATAGTAGGGCACGCTTTTTCTTAATTCATTTACAAAATGGGGTCTCTCCGGACGGGGCCCTACAAAGCTCATATCTCCTTTAAGGACATTCCACATCTGGGGTATTTCATCGATTCTCAGGTTACGTATAATCCTGCCTACCCGGGTAATGCGCGGGTCATCCTCTTGCGCCCAGACCGGGCCGCTGTTTAGCTCCGCATCTGTTCTCATCGACCTGAACTTATAGACCTTGAATATCCGGCCATTCTCACCTATCCGCTCCTGCTTAAAAAACACCAGGCCTCTGGAATCAAGCTTAATGGCTATGGCGGTAATCAATATAACCGGCGCAGTTATTAACAGGCCGGTCGATGCCAGGGCAAATCCCACAAGCCTTTTCGTCACCCGATGCAGGGGCGTCTTCTCAAACCCCTCGGAAAATATGAGCCAGCTTGGATTAATCTTTTCTACCAGGATCTTACCCGTCAATATCTCATAGAAGGTCTCACCTTCTATAACCGGGGTACCGTTCATCCGGCAATCCAGGAGCTCGGCAACCGGAAGCGCGCCTCTTCTCTCGTCCATAGAGACCACAATCTTGTCAACTTTTTCCTGTTCGACAAGCCTCTTTAAGTCCCGGATATCCTCAAAAATAGGAATTTCTGTTTGCGATGTCCTCTCCCCCCTGGCCGTCGGGACCAAACCCACTATCTTATAACCTGAATCCGGTTTCTCTCCCAGCTCCGCTAAGATGTCTGCGGCCAACCTGCCGTTTCCCACCAGTAACAGCCTTTGCGCAAACATATTCTTGCGCAATATTAAATTGTATATAAAGCGCCAGGAAGTGACCAAAAGAACCAGGAAGGCCAGGGTAATAAAAAAAATGCCCCGCCCCATGATGAGCTGCGGGAATATATAATAGATTACGGCGAGACCGATAGAAGCCACCCCAAGGGCATGGAGGAGGCGGATACCCAGTTCCAGAAAGGTATCGGTAACTTTTAGATCATAAAGATCGAAGTAATAGAGGCTGACCTGGCAGACCAGGGTAATGAGAAAAATCTTGCTCCAGATCAGATTATCTCCCAGCCATCCGGCATCCAGTCCTCCAAAGCGGACCATAGCGGCCAGAATGACGGACAGAAAAATAAGGCCGCCCTCACCAACCACAAAGAGGACGTTCCTGATGGGATAGTACTGGTTAAATATCTTAATCATAACCTAACTCAAATCTCCCTAGTCTCCAGACGGGCGGTCAGCACTCAGCTATCAGCGTTCAGCTTAATGTGTTGTTTGTTTTGGTTTTTTGCTGATCCGCCTGAGCGGAATCGCTGAAAGCGTGAAGTGGAAACGGCGGTTTCGGGCTGAAAGCTACCCGGGCCTATCCTGTTATCTAAAAAACAATCTACGAGCGTTTATGTATGCCATATTCTTGCATTTTATTCAAAAGGGATTTATAGCTTATCTTAAGCTGAGAAGCGCAGGCCCGTCTATTCCACCTTGTCTTCTCCAGGCAGGCCCTTATGGCCTCTGTTTCAATCGTTCTTATACATTCCTGACCTATCTTCTTCAGGGAAAGCCCCCCCTGACACAAAAGGTTATATACCAGAGATCTGTCAACCATGGCCGGAAGTCGTCCTTCCCGGCCGGCATTCTTATTCCTTAAGCCTATCAGTCGCCCCTTGATCTCCGCATAAGCCACTGACTCATTTTCCAGGACCACAATATTTTTGACAATATTTTCCAGTTCTCTCACGTTGCCCGGCCAACTATATTCCGAGAAAAGGTCCATAATCCTTCTTGAAAAATGCATATATGGTTTGTTATATGCCGCACAGTATTTTTCCAAAAAATACTCTTTCAGTAAGGGCAGGTCTCCCTTTCTATCCCTGAAAGGAGGTATGGTTATATGGGCTACGTTAAGCCTGAAATATAAATCTGATCTAAACCTGCCCTGTTCAACAAGCCTCGACAAATCGGCATTTGTTGCAGCGATCACCCGGACATCGGTACGGACATCTTCCTTGCCGCCCAGCCGGGAAAATTCGCCGTTCTGTAAGACCTGCAATAGCTTGGATTGCAAGGGCAGCGGAATATCCCCTACTTCATCTAAAAATAACGTCCCTCTATGGGCCAGATCAAACTTCCCGGGTTTTGCACAGTAAGCGCCGGTAAAAGCCCCTTTTTCATAACCAAAAAACTCGCTTTCCAGAAGCGTTCCCGGGATAGCCGCGCCGTTTACCTTGATAAACTGTTCTTTATCACGTGGAGACTGCTCATGTACCAAACGGGCTGCGATCTCCTTACCGGTACCGCTTTCACCCTGAATAAGCACAGTGATATTGGTCCGGCTGATCCGCTGTATTTTCTCCCTGATCTCAATTAGTTTTCTGTCCTCACCGAAGAAATAATGGCTGGTACCGTTAACTTCTTGCTCGGATGGGCAAACTCTTTGCAATGCCTTAACCAGTTGCTGCGGGGTAAACGGCCTCTTAAGAAAGACTACGCCTGATTTTTTAGAAAGATTAAGCGCGTCCAACTCCTGTTCTCTTTCATAAATAAGAACTACAGGATAGGGGCAGGCCCCTTGGTCTCCTAATATACCAAAAAGGGATGATTT
Organism: Desulfovibrionales bacterium; assembly: GCA_028715605.1. NCBI lineage: Bacteria > Pseudomonadati > Thermodesulfobacteriota > Desulfovibrionia > Desulfovibrionales > Desulfovibrionales bacterium. The sequence goes on along the minus strand of JAQURM010000003.1, from coordinate 195,382 downwards.
ATCCCCGCCATTCAGGCTTACGATAATTACGTGGGGAGACTCACCCCCAGGCCCCTTGCTCTTTCCCCGGCCAGGCCAATACGTTAAACGCTGCCGGTATCCATAATGGTGGATAACAGCCTTGACATATCCGGCAAGGTCTTCGTCGGTGATGTAAAGGCAGGCGATTCTATCCATAGCTTTTTAAAAAGTACCTCCGAAATGACATCCTCCTGTTGCAACTGACATGCCAAGAAAAACCTACAGGGAAAAACAGGTTATTGGGGCCGATTATAGGCAGATTACCTGGTCGCTAAAAGAAATGGGAAAATGTTTTTCCCTGTGTGAGGAAAAACTTTTCCTTGGCAGAAGAGAAATATATTACCATTTAGGAGGTAGGAGGCAGAATGCAGAAGATAGAAAACAGAATGTTGGGCGTTCCTTTTATTCTGACTTCTGGCTCCTGAATTCTATATTCTCCTACTATCCATTAAACGCTAAACGCTAATTGCAGGAGCGCCCTTCAGGTACGATCCGGGAAAGACTGAAGGCGCAAGGCTGGGTATCGTCAGGCGGGAAGCAAACGGGAGATGGCATTTTTTAAGTCGGATATCTCGAAGGGTTTGCTCAAAACAAAATCGGCCCTCTTTTCCTGAGCCAGCTCTTCCGCATACCGGCCAAACCCGGTTATGGCAATGACGGGGATATTGGGATAATCCTTTTTAATAACGCTGATTATTCCTATCCCACTGATGTAAGGCATACTAAGATCGGTAATCACCATATCATAAAGTCCGGTTCGCAAGTGCTTCAGGCCCTCCAGACCGTCCCCCGCCCCGGTAGTTTCATATCCCAAAAAGGTAAGATAGTCCAATAACATGGATAATACTTCCTGATCGTCTTCCACTACCAGTACTTTCTTATTTGGCGCCATCTTCTGTCCCTCCCGGGTAATACCCGTTATCCTCTCTCTTATAGGATATATGTCCGGCAAAAAGCAAATATTTTTTAAAGTTTTTATAGTGCGCCAGGAAGAACTATGCAGAAAAGCAGCCTTTGGCCAGTTTAACCATATTGCGGCGTATTACCTCTACCTGCTTAGGGGGGATGCCGGCGCCGAGGGCCACCTGTTTAGCCATAGTTTCTGACATGAAGTCACCCGGCCCGTGTCCGTCAGAATTTACGCAGAGAGGGGCGTTATGCTGAAGGGCCAGGCGCGCCACATGGCCATTGGTCAGACAGTGCCCCCGGCGGCTGGTAATCTCAAGAAAAACTCCTTTCTTGGCGGCCAGCATTACATCTTCTTCGCTGATCAGCCCGGGATGGGCCAGGATATCAATGGGAGACTCCAATGCCGCCCGGTTGGTCCCGGGAGCTACCGGCTCAACAAGGGTCTCACCATGGACGACAACCACTCTTGCCCCCAATTTCCTGGCCTCTTTGGCCAGAGGCCGGATTAAGGATGGCGCAATATGTGTCAATTCTATCCCTGGAATAAGCCTGGTCTTGCTATACCGGTTGATATCTGCGGCCACTTTTGTAATACGGGGGATAATAAGGTCGATGTTTGAGCTGTCGGCATGATCGCTGATAGCCACAAATTCATAACCAAGGCATTCCACCCTCCGCACCAGTTCAGAGGGAAGGAGTTCCCCGTCACTAAAAAGGCTGTGGGTATGAAAATCTATCATAAACACTCACATCTTGTATTTGCCAAAGTCATCAGGCGAAAGGCGTTCCAATATATCAGCCCACTTCTTTCCCTCTTCAGTATCAACCTCCGCCCTGTGGCTCATCTCCATGCGTTTCGACTTATCTATCACCGTTTCATGGACATAAATCGGCGAATCAGTCCGCAAGGCCAGGGCAATGGCATCACTGGGGCGGGCGTCAAGCTGGAACTCTCTATCCTTTGTTATTATCGTGATAATAGCGTAGAAGGTATTTTCGCGCAGATCTATGATTTCAATTTTGACCACTCCTGCGCCGACTTCCTTCAAAATGTTTCTAAGGAGGTCGTGGGTCATCGGCCGGGAAAACTGGATCTTCTCCAGCTCAGTGGCTATAGCCGTGGCTTCCAGAAGACCAATCCATATCGGCATAGCCTGCTCACCGTCCACCTCTCGCAGGATCATAATCGGTGTATTGGTAACAGGATCGATGGCGATGCCGGAAACCTTCATTTCTTTGAACATAACCCTCTCCCCCCGGGCTTTATTCTACTGCCAGACCGCCCTTTAATGAGTGTAAGCAGGCCTTCTCAACAGCAACTATAACCACCTTTCCAGGCAAGTCCCCATCTCCGCTAAAATTAACCACTTCATTAGTGCGCGCCCGCCCCATCCATTCCCGGGGCGAACTCTTGCTATATCCCTCGACTAAAACCTCTGCGTGCTTACCCACCATAGACTTATTACGATTATACGTTATTTCTTTTTGCAGGGCCAGCAATCTGGAAAGTCTCTCCTGTTTTACCGGCTCCGGCAACTTATTATCAAAAGTTGCGGCCTTAGCCGGCGGCCGATCTGAATATTTAAAGGCAAAGGCGCCGTCAAACCGGACCTGACGCATTATGTCCAGCGTATCTTCAAAATCAGCCTCAGTTTCGCCCGGAAAGCCTGCGATAAGATCGGTAGTTATGCTGATATCCGGGCAGACCCTCCTTAGTTTGGCCACCTTTTCCAGGTAATCATCCCGCGTATATTTACGGTTCATCCTTTTTAATATCCTATCCGAACCGGATTGCATTGGCAAGTGAATATGCTCGCAAAGGGACTTAATGCTGCCAAAACACCCTATCAGGTCATCGGATATGTCCTTGGGATGGGAGGTGGTAAATCGCAGCCTCTCCAGGCCCTCAACCTCGCCTATTTTTCTAACTAAGTCGGCGAAACCGCGCCCGCCATCGCCATGAAGTCCGTAAGAGTTCACGTTTTGACCAAGAAGGGTTATCTCCTTTACCCCCTGTTCGACCAGCCCCCTGATTTCCTTTAATATCTCCCCGCTGCGACGACTAATCTCGCGTCCGCGCACGTAAGGCACTATACAATAAGAGCAAAAGTTATTACACCCGGTCATGATACTGACATAGGCCGTTACCGCCCTTTTCCCGTTCAGGCTGCGCGCATAACCGGGAAACTCATAAGATACGCCAAGTTCTGTGTAAGTAATCCTTCTTACGTTCTTCTCTGCCTCTCTTATAAGTTCTGGAAGGCGGTGAATACCCTGCGGCCCGATAACCAGATTAATGCCCGGACTCTTTTTAAAGAGCCTGCCGCCCTCCTGCTGGGCCAGGCAGCCGGCCACAATGACCATCAGGTCAGGGTTTTTCTTCTTAATTTTCCGCAGGCGGCCCAGGAAACTATAGGCCTTTTCTTCGGCCTTCTGCCTTATGCAGCAGGTATTTACCAGAACAAGATCGGCGCCGGCCGGGTCTTCGGTCGCCTCATAGTCCATATTGGACAGAATACCGGCCATCTGCTCCGAATCGTATTCATTCATCTGGCAGCCGAAGGTGGCGATATAGGCTTTCTTGCTCATAAGTTGCTGGGAATACCGTGCTCTTTAGTAACAATTTAGCGCTCTTAAAAATGCGCTAAATCTCATTGCAAAATGGAAAATGCAACATGGAAAATGTAAAATTCCGGACAAAAACCATCAACGTTTTGAATTTTGCACTTTGAATCTTGCATTTTGCATTGAAGTTTAGCCAGTTTTTCAAAAGGCTAAACTGATACGCTTATTATAATCTCTGCGGATATTATAATAACAATCTTTCCCAATTCAATATAAAAATGGTAATAGGACTTTCCCCTGTTTTTATGGAACCCGTTGTTCCTGAGCGAACATGCATAGCGAGCGCATTCCCCGCTGCTTACAGCGGGTTAGCGAGCGAATACGATGCATTTTACCTTGCATACGGAGATTCCCCGTCCGCCCAAGGCGGACTGCGGGGAGCTTCAATTTGGCTGGAGTCCGCTCCGGCGGATCGCTGCGCAAGCCGTGAAGCTAAGAAATAAGGGGTTTCGTTACTGGAATGACAAATACAATAGAGATTAAGTTGTTAAATAAAATCCGTGAGATTGGAGGGCATACGAAGAGTAATCATTTCCTCATTAAAAGTATCCGTAGTGCATCATGCCATCTCTTCAGCGAATCTCTCTCTATGCCCCGCAACAGAACCGCAATATTCTCAATCATTTGTTCAGCCTCAGTTTTCCTCTCAAAGTCGAATAACTCCTTTACCGGCACATTCAGTGCCCCGGCTATGGCCTCTATATTGGAAAGAGAGATACTGCTTATCCCTCTTTCTACCCGGCTTAAAAAGTCCCGGCTGATATTGGCTTTCTCGGCCAGACCCTCTTGGGTTATGCCGGATACTTTCCGCAAATAGGCAATCCGCCGCCCTACCAACTTCTCAATTTTGTCCATGTCAGCCTTTCCTTTGTTCGTGACAGGTTAGGCGGTAACATACAATCAGAAAAGGACTTGACATTCGTTATTTACGATGCCAGAATACGCCCTTATAGGTCTATTAAGAAGGTGAATTTTGCCTTTATAGGCAGCAGTTCAAGGCAGGAGGGTAGGCTATGAAACAGGTTATCGGGCTTATTTTGGTTTGCGGTTGTTTGTGCGGCTGCGGTGCTCAAGCTCTTTACTATGGAATGTATTACGGAGGGTATGCAGTAGAAGGGCTTGCTGCCGCAGCCGGTATCGCTGGCAGTATAAGTAAAGAGAAAAAAGCTGAAGCAGAAGACTGCTACAGGAAGGCTCAACAATACGCCAAGGCAGGCCAATTAGCCATGGCTGAAGAAAGTATTAAGAAAGCCATAGAGATCTGGCCTGACCACAATGAGTACCGCAGTTTCTTGGGCGGGCTCTATAATGAGATGGCCATAAAAAAAGACGCCCCAGAATATTTTCGTAAGTCCAATGAAGCTTACCTCTCTTGCCTTAAAGGCAATGAAAAAAATTCTCAATTATTGAACGCCATTGCCTGGAGCTATTTTATGTTGGGTGAAAATACGGATGAGGGGATCAAATATATTCAAAAAGCCATGGAGCTGGACGGCAGGCGATCTTATTATGTAGGCACCTACGGCTGTTTGGTTTTACAAAAAGGCAACTACCCCGAGGCTCAATCTCTACTTAAAGAAGCCACAGAGAAACACAAGGCAGAGGGTTCTAAAAGGGGCGCATCTATAAATCTCTATTATCTGGCCCTTGCCCATCATAAAAGCGGAGATAGTCAGCAAGCTACGGCCTATTTTAAAGAAGCCGTAGAGTTAGAGCCGGTCAGCTTTTACCGTAAAAGGATTGAAGCTGAAATGAGACAAATATCCTTAAAGGAGGAAGCAAAGAAATGAAGAAAAAGGCCATTATTCTATCTTGCGTAATGATTTTATTGTTCGCGTTCAGTCAGGCAAGTTTAGCTGAGGAAACAAGAAAGTTTGGCATAGGGATAAGGGCATCCTACTATAATGTTGACACTGGTATATTGGTAGCATACGACCCCGAAATTGATTCATCCGGTCTTTACGGAATCAATCTTACCTATTTTCTAAATGAGATATTTTCTTTGGAGCTGAGCGGCGAATATACCAAGGCAGATATGACCATACATACCTTGGGTGGCAAGGTGGGTGAATTTACCCAGGTTCCCATTCTTTTAACCGCCCGCCTGCACCTGCCAGCCGGGGAAACCATAAGTCCGTACATAGGGGCTGGCCTTGGTTATTACTTTAATGACTTTGACAAGACCAACTCCTCTTCAACCGTCACTGGAGTGGATAACAGCTTTGGCTACCATGTGGCAGCCGGACTTGAGGTATTTTTTCTGCAAAACTGGGCCGCTAACCTTGACCTGAAATACATTTGGAACCAAGCTGATTTTCAGAGAACAACTGGAACAGATGAAATAGATTTAGACGCCTTTAGCGCCGGAGTGGGGCTGAAATATTATTTCTAAAAGCGCTCTTCCCTTAAACAGGCTACCCTCGTAAACAAGCGTCTTTGGGGATGGATATGAAACAGTGCACAGAAATATGGGGCATATTCTGGGGAGCCGTAGTAGCTATGGCCATGATATTCGGCCCTATCGGATGCAATCCCTACTCCGCTGCTATGTACGGCATAGAGGCGGCAAAAATAGCTGCGCCTGCCGGCGCCACGCTGTTTGGTAAAAAGGACCCTTGGGAAGTGCATTTTAAACCCAATATTGATTCTAAAGAGGCCGTCATAGAGGCCATTGGCAAGCCGAATTATGTCGTTGGGATAGATGAAAATATGGAGGTGTTGGCTTACCAGACAAGCGTGGTAACTTACGCCTTTGCTTTTAAAAATGGCTTATACCAGGATAAATGCGAGTTCCTTACTGATAATTGGAAAGAGCGTGAGGCCAAGAGCAAGCTAAGGTTCGTAATGATTAGAACCTTTCCCTGTTATGCGGAAAAGGATTTCAGGAAGGCAGTATTTAGGGTGGATAGCGACCCCAAGGGAAAAATTATTCAAGCAATTGGCAAGCCGGATTTCACTCTGCAAATGAATGAGACCATGGAAGTCCTTATATATGACGGGGAATACGGCTGGGTCTATGCCTTTGCCCTTAAAGATGGCCTTTATCAAGATTCCAAGTCTTTCTATAACCAAAATCTGGAGGGCTATATAAAGACAGGCCGGTTGCGAGATGAAATGATTAAGCTTTTCCCTTGCTTTCAGAAAGCCGCTGCCCGGTAACACAGAGGGGGGGTTACGTTAATCCACTTGTATCTTACCATTCACATAAATGAAGGAGGTCGCCATGGCTCTTTCCGAGGAAGAAAAACGAAAGGTCTTTGAAGAAGAAAAAATAAGGCAGCAAATGAAAGGTAAAAGCGTTTTGGTTGCTGTAATTCTTTCTGGTCTAATCCCCGGAATGGGCGATCTTTACTGTGGGAGTTGGATTAAGGCCCTTATCTTTTTTGCCTTAGATGGAATTTGTTTTCTTCTCGTATTCGCCATGGGAATCGGCTTCTTACTCTATGCCCCGGTCTGGTTCTGCGGCTTCATCTCCGCCTGGCTTTCAGCCAGTAAATCAGCCAAAAGGCAGATTCAGAAAGTGGAAAGGTCGTTGGGTTAATAGTAAATAAGGTGCATTATATCGGCTCACGGCATAGATTCACCATAAATAATTACCGACGTCTCTTCGCTCCAACCACTAGTCCGTTTCAGCGGAATATGCATATATGGTGGTTGGAGTATCGAGCTAATAATGAAAGGAGACATTTTATGAAGAGGAAAAGCGTGTTTTTGGGGATGCTCGTTTTGTATATGATTGGAATAGTATTAAATGGACATGCTTTGTGCAAAGAATGTGGAGAAAAAAATAAAAAGGTGCACGAGGCCTGTATGTCTACAAAATATAAGGACCTACCTACGCCTGTCAAAAACCTGATGAAAAAACTCAACTGCGACGTCAAGACTGGAAGTGTGTATGATTATGGATATGCTTTGGACCTCAATGACGATAGCATTGATGAATATGCTTTTTGCTGCTACGAGTCCGGCCACGGTCCTTGCGAAATGAAGATATTTGGAAATGTAGCTGGCAAATGGACGACTATTCTGGAATTCATGCCAGGATTTACCGATGATAAGACACCGTGTTTCGGATTTGTAGTCCTAAGAACCAAGACAGAAGGATACTATGACATATGTCTGGACGATGGAGAAGTTATCAAGTTCAAAGGTGGGATGTACAAGAGAAAGGGCGATGGAAAAGATCTGGCCCCGATACCTTGAGATGATTAGGAACAAACGAAAGAAGATACTGCATTTACTCAATTCTCATCAATCAGAAGAATAGCTTCGCTGTAGGTTGGGCGGATTATCCTGAAAAAGTCGAGGTATTCTGTATACCCCAAGCCATTAAAGAAGCTCTGCATGGTATAATCATATAGGGGCAAAACACGGAATCTAATTATTACGGCAACCGGCATAATTCAAGGCGGATGAAGAGGTTTGTGGAGAATCATGCAGACATGTCAAATAGAGAGTTCGAGGGCAAAGGAGGTCAGAAGAGACATCGAAACACAATAACCCAAATAGATTCCGAGAACTGATAGAAAAGGAGACGTGAAATGAACAAACGATCGGCACAACTATTTTCGATACTATGTCTCTTGGTTTTCCTCGGCTTGCAGAGTGGGTGTCAGGAACGATCTCAAGCAAAAGGTGTGTTGAATACGCAGCAGACAAAGTTTCCTTACGAAAAGGCTAAGGTGTTAGCCGCTGAGTCTATCAGGTCAGACAGAGGTATCATCGCAACGGCAATTGGTTATCACAACGAAGGCGATGGAAAAGTCACGATCTATCTACTTGGAAACGATGGCAGTAGATGGGTGCGTGAATTTATCCTTCTCAATACAGAAACAAGCGAGAAGTGGCTTATGGTTATAGGTCCTTATGGGGGAGTCGATGCACGATTCAGAGTCCTTGAATAAAGCAAGGAGCCGAGCCTGGAGATCTCAGACCAGAGATATCCCTTGGAATGGGATAGATTGCTTTACCATATCGTTCCCCTGAAGAGTATGAAACCCGATAATCCCAAATAAGTATTCTGGGAAGTTTAGGAGGTATGCGAAATGAAAACCATAATCAGTTTTATAAGTTTTTTCTTTGTTATTGTTATGATAGCGCTTAATGGATGCACACCCGGCTCAATCGCTAATTTAGGAGTCTCGATAGTAGATTCCTACATGGAGTCAAGAGCCGAGGATGCAAAGGCTAGACGACAAGCCAAATACATCGCTGAAGAAATTCAAGTAACAACAAATCCGGCAGATAAAGCGCTTAAAAACGCCAAAGAATCAATTATTAAAACAAAGGGGAAACCGAATAATGTAGTAAAGATTGACGATGCCGGGTCCGAAGTGTGGGAATATTATAATTCTCCCGAAAAAGGAAAAGTGAGACTTTATGCCTTTCTAAATGGAGAATTAAAAAATGTCGGTAGCAGGAACATGGATGAGTATGGTGCTAACAGTAATGACATGGTGTTTTTGAAAAAAAGATATATTGATACCGTGCCATGTTATGCTAATCTACGTAACACTCCCAGCCCCGACGACACCCCTGCCGCCACACTAGAACCAACGCCAGCCCCTATGAAACCCGATAACCCCAAATAAGTATTCTGGGAAATTGCAACACACAAATTGGAAATGATCGTTCGATACAAATTAAATGCGGGAGGAGTCAGTGGCAATGGCTAACGAAGAGCACGTGAATATAGTATTACAGGGGGCGAAGGCAATTGCCTTTTGGCGTGAAAGGTACCCGAATATCAGACTTGACCTTAGAGGTGCTAACCTTCGCAGAGCCGATTTTGTTCGTGCGAATCTAAACGGCGCGATGCTAATGGATGCAAATTTAGAGTGGGCAGACCTTCGTTGGACAGACCTAATTGGGGCTGATTTATCCGGTGCTCAGCTAACGAGAGCTGATTTTCACAAAGCAGACCTTTCTACCGCACGCTTTCCACATGCCAACCTTTCTGACGCGAACTTTGAAGATGCCAATTGTCAAGGCGCTGAGTTTGACTCAACCGTGTTTTCGCACACAAGGCTGCTTAATACAGACTTGAGAGGTGCCAAAGGTCTGTCGGCGACAAAACACCACGGGCCGAGTTTCATCGATAGGGAGACTCTTACCAAATCAGGCCATATGCCACGCGAGTTCATGCGCGGATGTGGGCTGAACGAATCGGCAATTCAGGCAGTCTACGCTAATGATCAGGAAGCCTTAGCTATAAATCTAGGGAGTGAAGGTGATTATTACTCCTGCTTCATTTCATACTCATCAAGAGACGAATCGTTTGCAGAGAAGCTTTACCTTGACTTACAGAAAAGAGGCGTAAGGTGTTGGTATGCCCCCCATGATATGAAGATAGGCGACAGAATATTGGACTCAATTTACGCGGCAATTCGCCAGCGGGAGAAACTCCTCTTAATTCTGTCCAAGAAATCCGTAACTAGTGAGTGGGTTCGTGACGAGGTAGAAAGAGCTTTTGCAGAGGAGCGCGATCGCGGCGATACTGTTGTATTTCCAGTTCAAATTGATGAAGAAGTTTTGAACAGTGATATGCCGTGGGCGCGTAAGATTCGGGAGAATAGACATATTGGTGATTTCAGCCAATGGGGTATTGAGAACGAGTATCAAAGGTCACTTCAGCGCTTGTTGAGAGATTTAAAACGTTAGATGTTCGAAATGTTCGAGACGTTCGGCGTTCGAAGCGACTGGACTCCCGACGTTCTGAGTTTCGAACCCCCTGACCCGTAACCCGCCACTCGTAACGCTTACTTCGACTCCCAACTCCCGACTTCTGACTCCTGACTTCTGTATTCTATCTTAAGGCCGATTTCTGTCTTTATGGCTACCAGGAGTTCCCGCACCAGGTCTTCATTGCCGGAGGGGATGTAGAGTTCGACTATCCCTTGCCGACGGTCAACGGTGCTCATAGTCGCCAGATGATCGTGGCCCTCCAGGATAAATTTCAAGTAGTGAACCTGCCGGGGGTCAATCTGTATTTTCCAGTTTGTCATGTGCATCTTGCCGGTACCCGGTGCGCTCCTTCAAAACACCGGCTCAATCCTCGCTGCAAGGGATACAGACGATCTTCCCGCCTTTTACCCGGGCGCGAGGCTCCATGACCTTTTCGCCACAGACGGCGCAGCGCACGCCGGGATATAACTTGGCCTCAGGCGGAGGAATGATAGTCACACGTTTTATCTTCATCATCTCTTCGGAAGCAGCACTCAGGATCGCCTGTACTTTTTTGGCCTTGCGGCTTCTAATTTGCGCGCTAACCTCCTCTGTCCTGTCGCCGACCTGGAATTTTTCCCACGCGGCTTTCTCTTCCGGTGTCTCCGTATAATCAAAGTCTATAGAAAAACGAATACCTTCACCGGCAGCCCGGCTGTAAAATGTATAAACCTGTTTCCCGTAGTCATGAAAGATTAGATTCCCCTTGCCAAAGGTGCAACCGGTCAGTACCTGAATGGCATCTACGGCACAGGAATCATTTTCCACAATAGCCACGAGTTCTTCATCTTTTGCCTTCCCGCCAAGATGCCTAATCGCCTCTTTAGCCACCCTGTAACCATAGGCCACTCCCGGACAGATGTGACCGTGAAAGGCAATGACCTTTTTCAAATCGTCGTCGTATTCCATAATTAGCTATCAGCCGTCAGCTTCGGGCTTTCAGCCCTCCTCCTTTCCCATTTATAGGCAACGTCACCGGTCATTGGTTAGTGCTCATCCGGAAACTATCGTTTCCATCTTCACGCTTTCAGCGGTCAGCATGTTCGTTATCCGTTAACCGTTAATCGTTGTCCGACATTTTTTTCGGTAAACGGTCAACACTGAACGGTGAACCGGCTTCATGCTGATAGCTGAGTGCTGATAGCTTCTATCAGTGACAAGTGACTATTGACTATTGACATTATAAGTCGCCACAATCTCTCCGACCAGATCATAAGGATGGGCCCCGGTGATCCGGACTGAAGCGATCCGGCCGATTTCCGTCTGACCGCTTGCGATATAAACCTGTCCGTCTATATCCGGGGCCTGAAAAACAGCCCGGCCCTTTAAGAGGAGTTCTGTTTCATCGCTCAGGCCTTCAACCAGCACCGGGATTATCTCCCCGACCCGGGAGCGGTTTATGGCCAGAGATATGGTCTGTTGCGCCTTGAGTATTTTTTTCTGCCGCTCCCTTTTTACCTTTTCCGGCAACTGGCCGGGTAGCTTGCCGGCTACCGTGCCATCTTCCGCCGCATAGGGAAAGACCCCTACATGCTCAAATCGCGCCTCTTTTACAAATCGCAGCAATTCCTGGAATTCTTCCGAGGTCTCACCGGGAAATCCCGCTATAAGTGATGTGCGAAGCGCAGCCCCGGGTAATTTGCGGCGGATCTTTTCTATCAAGGCATAGATATAATCCTGATCGTAAGGCCGGCGCATAAGTCTGAGGATGCGCGAGCTTATATGCTGGATGGGGATATCGAGATATGGGCATATCCGCGGCTCTGAGGCCATTAATTCCAGGAGTTCATCATCAATCGCAGTAGGATAGAGGTAAAGCAACCGAATCCAGTCCAGGCCTGGAATAGTAAGCAGCTTCTTCAGCAGATCGGTCAGGCCTGTGCCGTCCTTAAGGTCACTGCCATAGGCGCTTGTGTCCTGGGCAACCAGTATAAGCTCGCGCACCCCTTCTCCGGCCAGTCGCGCGGCCTCTGTAAAAATCGAATCAACCGGGCGGCTCCTTAATTTTCCCCTGAGCCGCGGGATCAGGCAGAAACTGCAGTGATGGCCGCATCCTTCGGCAATCTTCAAATAAGCAGTATAAAAAGGCGTGGTGCGTCTCCGCGGGGTATATTCATCCATAATGAACCGGGGGCTGCGTGGTAAGGAGAACGGCTGAGCCGGGCCATCTTTGAGACTGCGCAACGCCTCTCCTATATTCTGGAAACCATCCGTACCGATAAAGGCGTCAACTTCGGGAAGGAGTTTTATCAGTTCCTTGCCATAGCGCTGAGGAAAGCAGCCGGTTACGATCAGGCGCTTTAAGTTGCCCCTCTTCTTGTTCTCGGCAAGGGCCAGAATAGTTTCGATGGATTCTTCCACGGCCGGCCGGATGAAGGCGCACGTATTTACAATTATGACCCCGGCCTCTTCCTCCCTGGAGGTAATCTCATAGCCGGCGGCTATCAGCGCGCCCAGCATGACCTCGCTGTCCACCAGGTTTTTGGGACAGCCGAGACTGGTTATGAAAACTGACTCAGGCATCGGTATTAGTAAAAGATGGGGGCAAAGGAGTGAACAGTCTTTTGATCGATGGTCTGGAACATAATGTAGGCATAGGAGACTATGATAGCCACGGCTGCCGGCACGAAATAAGGCGCTGTCTTCTCCTGTATTCCCATGCTCCCCTCTTCCCACCCTTTATTCTCCCGTAATAAGGAGATGAAATTATACATAACATAACATTCTACTGCAAAAGGCGGGAAACCGAAATAGCCGGCAACGGGCATCTCAAGCACTTTAAACTGTCCCACAAAGGGTACGGTATATACCCATTTGCTCCCGGCCCAGAAATTCCACAGCTCCCAGAATACGCCGCAGATGAATCCGGCCGTAAGCAGGAGAGAGAATTTGCGGAGAGAGCCTTGCTGCCAGTCACGCATTAACGACCGGCCGCCGAAGTGATGATTTATCGGCTCCAGAAGAAAAACGAAACAGCCCCAGACCAACGGGAAAAAGTATTGCGGCCAGATAACCGGCAGGATGAAAAAGGCCAGGCCTAAAAGTATAAACGGGCCATACCAGCTTTTGGCCGGAGAAATGGGCCGAATGTGCCTCTTCTTGTAGAGACCCGCTGCCTCCAGAAACTCTGTAGTTTCAAAAAGGCCGGGCAACACCGTGCCATAGGCTACAAAGTAACCCAGCCAGCGCAGCCAGCGGATATCTATTATCCTGACATAATACCAGTTTTTGATATAAATGTTAAAGGCCTCGAAGATGAGCCAGATAAAGACTGACCAGGGAACAAGCAAAAAAAACTCGCCGGTACGATTTACGAGAAGGGAATTCCCCTTATATCGATAAACCAGGCCATCGATCAGCAGGATGTACGGCCACCAGGCAAAGATGTAAAAAAGCGAATAAACCGGCTCAGTCCTGTAAATAAGCAACATAGAGGAGACAGCCAGGATTATCAACCCCAGGTACGCGTGTGCAGGCAATTTAGCTGTAGCCATGATTTTCCCTTGTGTTTTTATGTTTATCTCACCGACCGCAGACTGTCAACGTTTTTGACTGGGTGGACTTTCCCCACATTTTTATGGAGGCCGTTATTCCTGAGCGTAACTTGCTGGAGCAGTGGGGCACCCTTCGAGGGCGAGCAGAAAGGGGAAAGCCAGCCCTTTAGAGGCTGGAAGGGGCAAGCCTTCCCCACCTGCGAGTCCCGAAAGGGTCACTGCGCAAGCCGTGAAGCAAAGGAATGACGGCTTTCATTTCCAAAACGCAAAAATTGGATAAAAATTAACACGTTGACATAATCTGCTGAGATTTTTGGGGAAAGGTCCACTTTCTACAAAAAGCGAAGGCTGTGTTGAATGTCTCTCGTTTTTACAGTATATTGCCATATCAAAATATTAAGCATTCACCGTTGACCGTTGACCGTTTGCCGTTCACCGAAAAAGACCTTTTTCGCGCTTCTCACGGACACCGGCGGCCAAGCTAACGGGAAATGCAATCACCATCGACTGTTCACCCAAAAAACGCTTTTCAGGTTCTTACGGACAACGGTGAACTGATAACAGTGAACGGTTTCAATGCTTAACCCATATTATCCTCTCTGGGGGCTCACATAGATGAAGGTTATTCTGGCCAAAAAGGCCGGCTTTTGCATGGGCGTAAGAAGGGCCATGGATACCTTGCTGGCTGCGGTCAAGGAAAAATCTGCCGTAGGCGGACCAATATCCACTTTTGGCCCTCTTATTCACAACCAGCAGGTCCTGGATTTGCTGGCTGATAAAGGCGTCTCCGTGGCCAGGAGCGTCGGTGAGATCAAAGGCGGCACGGTAGTTATCCGGGCCCACGGCATCCCTCCCCAGCAAAAAGAAGCTATCTTGCAGACCGGCGTACAGGTAATAGATGGCACCTGCCTGCGGGTTATAAAGGTTCAAACCATTATCCGCCGCTTTGCCCGCAGGGGCTATCAGGTAATCATCGTTGGCGACAAAGGGCATCCGGAGGTATTGGGACTCCTTGGTTTTGCCGGAGGCCTGGGCCTCTTAATAAGCAGCAAGACCGATATTGCCGGACTCCCCAAGCTGGACAAATACATTATCGTGGCTCAAACTACGCAGGATGAAAACCTTTTTAACGAGATCGCCTCGGAAATCACCTCAAAATATCCAGGGGGCCGGATATTTAATTCTATCTGCCATTCAACCCACGAACGGCAGGCCGAGGTTCTTGAACTCTGCAAAGAAGTTGAAGCCGTTGTTGTAGTAGGTGGTAAGGAAAGCGCAAATACAAAAAGACTGGCTCAAATTGCAGAAGAGGCCGGGTTAAAAGCCTACCATATCGAGACAGAAAACGATTTGGATTTAAAAGAGATGTCCGGTTTCAGCCGGGTGGCCGTTACGGCCGGGGCATCGACCCCCAACTGGATAATCAACCGGGTTGTAAGCAAACTGGAAGGGGTAAGGGGTAAACAGGAAAGCACCCTTAAGGCTACGGCATATACATTTTTTCGCTTTCTTCTGGAAAGCAACCTTTATATCAGCCTCGGGGCAGGATTCCTCGCCTATGCCTCTCTCAAACTACAGGGGATAAAAGGGGCCTTGCCATATTTCTTCATTGCGGCCGCCTATATCTATGCCGTCCATAATCTGAATCATTTTACAGACAAAGAAGCAGACGCCTTTTCCGAACCCGGACGGGCTATATTCTTCGCTAAACACGAAAGGGTTATCCTTTTATTATCTCTCCTGGCCGCTGCCTTTGCCCTTTCTCTATCTTACTCACTGGGTTTATTTCCGTTTCTCTTCCTGTTTTTTATTTGCATCCTGGGGACATTGTACGGAGTCAAAATTATTCCCGATTTTTTAAGCCCTGTTATTCCCCTCCGTCGATTGAAAGACATACCGGGATCCAGGACATTATTTATAGCCCTGGCCTGGGCGGCAGTTGCGGCTTTTTTGCCTGCCTGGAACTCAGGCCAGGGGTTCACGCCGGGCCTTATCGCGGCCTTCCTCTTTGTCCTTGCCTTTGTCTTCGTGCGTTCGGCGCTCCTGGAAGTATTTGATGTCCAGGCGGACCGTATGTTCGGACGGGAGACACTGCCTATTTTAATCGGAGAGAGGTCAACTCTTACCCTGCTGAAGGGACTTATAGCATTTATGGTTATTCTCCTCGCGGCTTCTTCCTTCCTCGGATATGTTACCACGGTCGGCCTCTGGCTGACCTTACCGGTGTTATCCATGGCCGGATGCATTGTCCTTTTCGAAAAGAACTACCTGCGACGGGGAGTAAAACTGGAATTCCTGATTGAAAATAACTTTGTTATGGCCGGCCTGGTAAGCTATCTATGGGCGCATTTCTGAACATGCATAGCGAGCGAATACGATGCATCTCACCTTGCATACGGAGATTCCCCGTAGCTTGCTGCGGGGAGCTTCAATTGCTTACCGGATGCCTGACTTTTTACGAGGCCGCCTTTAATGATACACTCCGGTTTCATTGTCGGATGACAGGAAATAATAGACCTGCAGCACATGTGTATAGCAGACCCGCTTTCTCCAATTGGCGCAACGCTGTTTTACACTATCCCATTGGAAAAATACGCAATCGACACAGGGGGATTCGCCTTCGACCGTCTTAATCAGCCGTTGTACTTTAGCTGCATCCATCATGTCATACTCACCTGTTAAATGATATGCACAGGGTATTCCGTAGTCTCTTATTTTTATTATCGGTCAAGATGGCCCTGCCCTTGAAAATTTCGGCACAAGTTGACTATCTGTTGCTTATATGAGCCAATTATTTTTATAAAGAGTTCTTGCCTTGCCCTTTAAAAAATGATAATTATTTTTTATCGTTTATGTACGATCAAAATAATTCCGATTTATTAAATTATAATTTAATAACATAGGTAAAAAGGGGGAGGGCAAATGACAAAAAGGAGTTTGTTTTATGGACTATCGTTTTTATTAGCAATAACAATGGCCTTTCTGGTTTCTGCCTGTGCCAAGAGAATCTGTGTCTCTGAAGAAGAAACAGCTAAGGCGCCGGGGGCTGTGACGGCGAAAACGGCAGAGACAGTTGCGCCCAAGCCCATGGCTGAAGAAGCCATGCCTACTACCGGAGCGCCAAGAGAAGAAGTCCTCGCGATGGCAGAGAGCCGAACCTCGGCGGGGCTATTACCGGTTTACTTTGATTTTGATAAGTATAATATCCGTGGTGACCAGACCCCAAGCCTGGACCAGAACGCCAACTGGCTGAAGAAAAATCCTGCGGCCAGGATACGCATCGAGGGTAATTGCGACGAAAGAGGCTCAAACGAATATAATCTGGCCCTTGGCGAGCGGAGGGCAAACAGCGCGCAAGAATATTTAACAAACATGGGCATTGCTCCTGAGCGCATAGAAACCCTGAGCTACGGGGAAGAAAGGCCGCTTTGCCCTGAACATGATGAAGAATGCTGGACTAAAAACAGACGTGCCGATTTTGCCACGATAGGGAAATAGCCGTATAATAATAAAGTCAATTTCTCACGCAAAGGCGCAAAGACCGCGAAGGGAAAATGAGAATCTGGAAATCAAGAAATCAGGAATAGAACAGTATTTTTCTTCATGAGTTCCTGAGTTCCAAATTTTATTCTTTTTGCGTCCTTGGCGGCTTTGCGTGATATTTTAGGTATTTTACGAAAACATTAAACATAAGAAAGGATAAGAACAATAAATGAAAAAGGGATTACTAATACTAATAGGAATAATGATTGTTCTCATGGTCGCCGGGCAATCGTGGGCGGAAGAAAAAACTAAAATAGCTATTGTGAATATACAAAAAGTCTTGGGAGAGTCTGAAGTAGGTAAAAAGACTAAAGATGACTTATCCTTAAGATTTAAGGCCCTGCAAGAAAAAATAAATAAAAAACAGGATGAGCTGGAAAAATTCAAGCAGGACTTAGAGAAAAAAACCGCCGTCATCAGCGCTGAAGCCAGAGACGAAAAAGAGAGAGAATACCAGAAACAATACCGGGAATTTAAACAGCTTTACGAGGATGCCCAATATGAGATGCAGCAAGCTGAACGCAAGGCAACCGAGCCTTTAATAAAGAGCCTGCAAACGATTCTGGAAAAATTTGGTAAAGAGCAGGGGTACACGCTGATATTAGACCCCGTAAGGAGTGGTGTTGTTTACGCTGCGGACGAAATCGACGTCACGGATAACATCCTCAACCTCTTCAACAAGGAGAATAAGGTAAAGAAATAGATTGATAATCGTGTAAATCTAAATAAATAAGGGCGGCCTTCCCCGCCCTTATTTATTTAAACAGGATAAAACGAGCCACCTGAAAATAGGTGAATACCCCCAACACATCGACCATTGTGGTAATAAAGGGGGCGGACATGATGGCCGGGTCAAGCTTTAAACGCGAGAAGACAAAAGGCAGCATGCCACCCGCAAGACTGGCCAGGGTCGAGATGACCACGAGACTTAACCCAACGGTGAGAGAGACAAGCCAATTACCTTGCAACCAGTGGGCCCAGATTGTGACTATTGTTCCTAACATAACACCCAGTAAACAGCCGATGCCCACTTCCCGCGACAGCAGGCCCCAATAATTCCTTGCCGATACCTCCCTTAGCGCCAGACCCCTGACCATGACCGTGGAAGACTGCGCTCCTATATTGCCTCCGCTCCCTATTAAAAGCGGTATAAAAGCCGCCAGCGCAACGACAGACTTTAGAGTATCCGATTGACCCATGATAATATTGCCGGTAAGTGTGTTGGTTATGAGTAGTATCAGAAGCCAGCCTACCCGCCGGCCTACAACAGAAAGAACCCGGGCCTTAAAATATCCCGTATCCGGGACTTCCACACCACCCATACGGTAGATATCTTCGGTAACCTCTTCTTCCATAACGTCCATGACGTCATCGACCGTTATTATCCCCACCAGCCTATCTTCTTTATCCACTACCGGCACAGCCAGGAGGTCGTACTTTTGCAGGTCACGCGCCACTTTTTCCTGGTCGTCCTCCGTCCTTACCGATATGGCGTCGGAGTCCATAATATCGCCGATGATGGCTGTAGGCGGCTTGATAACCAGGAGTTTGAGAGAAACAATACCCACCAGCCGTCTTTTCTCGTCAACCACATAACAGTAATAGACGGTTTCCTTTTCCAGACCCACGCGTCTGATTTTGTCCAGTGCCTCAGCCACGGTCATCTCCCTCTTTAGGGCGACGTATTCAGGCGTCATAATACGCCCGGCGGTGTTCTCCGGATATCCGAGTAATGTACTGGTATCTTTACGCTCCTGCGGCGGCAGTAACTGCACCAACCGTTTGGCCACTACGGCCGGCACTTCGTCTAAAAGCCTGGCCAGGTCGTCCGGCGACATCTCTTCAAGAATATCCTTGACCTTACTGTCTTGAAAATTTTGCAAAAGGTGTTGCTGGTCCGGAGAGCTGAGATGTTCAAAGACATCAACTGCCAGCTCCTTGGCCAACAACCTGAAGAGAAGCACCTGTTCTTTCGGTGGCTGGTGGGTGATAAGCTCGGCAATATCCTGGGCATTACTGGCTGAAAGTATCTGTTTAATGGCCTCAAACCGCCGTTCAGCCAATAATGGCTCTACTTCTTCCCGTAGATCTTTATAGAGCTCTTCCATGGCCAGCCTCCGCTATGATTTTATCCGGGCATCCCGTTCGGCAAAACCGGCTACAAATCAAAGTCAAAGGTTTTACCCCAAAACATCTGAATGTCAAACATATTTTGTAGCTATTCTTTGCATGCAGGACAGGCGTTCGTCCCTGGTCATCTTGCCTGCGGCAGGGCAAAGGACTGGCGTCTCACCATTTGTCATTCACTTGAACTTTGATGAACTCGTAAGAAGTCAAAATTTACCGCAGAGGTCGCTGAGAACGCCGAGATAACATATTGAACAGTTTAAAGTTTTTCTCCGCGGGCTCTGCGTGCTCTGCGGTGAAAAGGCTTAAAGCCGGGCAGGGTTAACCGGCAGGTAGATATAACATGTTGTCCCCTGATCCTTCTCAGGCGGCGGGCTCTTGAAATAAATCTTACCCCCGGAATACTCAACCAGGCGATAGACCACGGCCAAACCAAGCTCATCCGCACCACCGTCTATCATAGGAAACGGACTGAACGCACTATCTATATGATGAGGAAACGCTCCTGTTCCGCCAGACTTCACCAACAGGCAAAGGAAGCTCCCGCCTCCAACCGCGACGTCCTCACCTACCTGCTGAACCAATCGTCCGTCTATCCTGACCTCTCCGCCTTCCGGTCCGGCCTCCAGTATTTTAATAAGCAGGTTTTCTATAATTTTAGAAAGGTGCTCAGGGGCTATCTTTATATAGACAGGAGATTTTAAATCAATCACTACCCGCATACCAATCCGGCCGGCCCGTTCACGAAGATCAGCGACTACCTCCCCCACTACTTGTCCAACCTCAATCGCCCTGGCCTCGCTGTCTTCAGGTCTGGCATAGAGCAAAAAATCAGATAATAATCTGTCCAGTCTTTCTGCATCCCGTAATATAATATTCATGAATTTCCCCGGGGTTCCGGATCCATCACGGCCCAGCATCTGGGCAGAGCCGCTTAAGGAGGCCAGGGGATTTCTTATCTCGTGGGCCATAGCCGCGGTCAGTTTCCCGATGGAAGCCAGGACCTGCTGACGCTGAATCTCCGCCTCCATGGCCTTAATTTCCGTCATGTCCTGAAACAAGATGAGCTGTCCTATATTTTCGTGCTCCGCATTCTTCAGCGGCGATATTAAAAAGGAAAGCCACAGCTCTCTGCCCTCTCTATTTTTATACTGAAAACTGGAAAGGTTATTGTTTCCAGAGACATTATCCCCTTCGGAAGGCAGGTCAAGATGTGGAAAAACCGTGGCTAAGGGTTGACCTGTAACCTCATTGTGGGAAAAGGCGGTAATGTCCTCCGCTGCGCGGTTAAACGAAGTTATGCGGCCATGCGTATCTAAGGTGAAAAGGCCGGTATTGATCGATTGTACGATGTTCCGGTTGAATGCCTCTAATTCCCATATATTCCTCTGTCTTCTGTCCAGCTCAATAGCATCTTTCCTGGCCTGTTCAGACCAATAGCTGCTTAAAAAAGCCATAAAATAAAAGGCTGTTATGTGAATACTAGCCTGGTAACCTACGTGGCCGGCTGAAATACCGGATAAGTCTATAGGGTCAAAGTTGAGGGGTGCTATGTAACCAAGATATTGAAAATCGAGAAGGGCCGCGTAGAGTATGCTGCTCAAAGAGGCTGCTATTACCCCCCCCCGCCTGTAAAGCAACCGGCTGGCCACCATGATTACCATCAGGTACAGAAAGGTGAAGGGACTGCTTATCCCGCCGGTCACATAAATTAAGGCCGTAACCAGGAGGGGATCCAGGATCATCTGCACAAAAATGACCCGGCCGGGATCTCTGACCACCCTGAGCAGAATACTATAGACAACGGTCAGAAGATATACAGAGGATATAAATACGTATAAAGGGGACAGGGTGCCAAATACACCGGCCGGGCGTGACTGATACTGGATGAGGACAGTAATGACCAGAAGGAGGGTGGCTACCACCACCCTCAAAGATATCAACCATAGCGCCCTGCCGAGATGTGAGTCACTCAATTAATTACCTACCGCCGCCGCCATCTTAAAGATAGGCAAATACATGGCAATGACCAAGCCGCCGATAGTCCCCCCGAGAAAGACCATCATAAAGGGTTCGATCATGGACGTTAAGGCATCTACGGCCGCATCTACCTCGTCATCATAAAAATCGGCAATCTTCCCCAGCATGGCATCCAGGGCGCCCGTCGTCTCACCCACGGTGATCATTTGAACCACCATGTTAGGGAACACCCCGGTCTCCATGAGCGGTTCGGCTATCGGACGGCCCTCGCTTATGTTTACCCTGACCTTTAAGATAGCCTCTTCAATGACCTTATTTCCAGCCGTGCCGGCTACTATATTTAAGGAATCCAGTATCGGGACGCCGCTGCTTATCAGGGTTCCCAGTGTCCGGGTAAATTTAGCTACGGCTACCTTGCGGACCAGCGGTCCGAACACCGGGAGCTTGAGAACAAGGCTGTCCACCCATTTCCTGCCCTTGGCCGTAGAGTAAAATCTCCGGAAGGCAAATACAAACGCAATCAGCCCGGCAATCATAAAAATGATATTTTTCTTAAAGAAATCGCTCAGATTAATAACAAGTTGAGTAGGAGCCGGTAATGCCTGGCCAAAATCGGCAAACATTTTCTGGAACACCGGGATAACAAAGATGAGGATGATGGCCACGACTAAAAGAGCAATACAAAGGACCACCAGGGGATAAGTCAGCGCGCCTTTGACCTTTTTCTTCAATTTCATAACCTTTTCCATGTACATAGCCAAACGATTGAGGATAACATCCAGTATGCCGCCCAACTCCCCTGCGGCTACCATCTTGGAAAAGAGGCTGTCAAAAATCTTGTCATGCCTTGCCAGAGAATCGGCAAATGTCGAGCCGGTCTCTACATTCGTCTTTATATCCGTAAGCACATCCCTGAAAGTCTTATTGACCTGCTGCTTGGCCAGGATATCCAGGCCCTGAATAAGAGGCAGGCCCGCATCTATCATGGTAGAAAGTTGTCGTGTAAAAACGACTAAATCTTTCTGTGTCACCTTGGGCTTTAAAAATTTGACATTCTCCAGGAGGTCCTTTGGTTTTTTCTTTATCTTTGTAGGTGTTAGCTGCAACCTCCTCAACTGAACCCGCACCGTGGTCTCATCCGGCGCTTCCAGCTCACCGCCCCTCTTTTCCCCCTTGCCTGTCTTTGCTTCCCAGATATAAACAGCCATCTTTATCCCTCCTTAAGTCCTCTGAAACCCCGTACCTATCAATCTGCTACCGTTGTCCGGACCACCTCTTCTATCGTGGTAACTCCTTCGAGTATCTTGGTTAACCCGCTCTGACGGAGCGTTTTCGTGCCCAAACGTATAGTCTCTTTCTTGATCTCCATGGCCGAGGCCCCGACCAGAACCATTTCTTTCAATTCTTCATACATAGGCATAACCTCATAGAGGGCAATCCGTCCCCGATAACCGCTCTGATTGCAATTAAGGCAGCCCTTGCCCTTGTAACAGATAATCTCTTCGTCAGACTCCTCTTGTAACCCCATATTCCGTAAGACCTCTACAGGAATAGAGACTTCCTCCTTACAATTCGGACAGATCTTTCGTACTAAACGCTGAGCCAGGATAAGATTGACGGAAGATGACACCAGAAATGGCTCTACGCCCATATTGAGCAGCCGATTAATCGTAGAAGGGGCGTCATTGGTATGAAGTGTGGAAAGGACCAGATGCCCGGTCAGGGCTGCCTTGACTCCGATCTCTGCCGTCTCAAAGTCTCTGATCTCGCCGACCATAATTATGTCCGGGTCCTGCCTCAAGAATGACCGTAAAGCAGCCGCGAAGCTCAAACCTATTTCATCATGAATCTGAACCTGGTTTATGCCCATGAGGTTGAATTCCACAGGATCTTCCGCAGTCGAAATATTCTCGGTCACCTTATTTAACTCGGCCAGCGCCGAATAAAGGGTGGTGGTCTTCCCGCTCCCGGTCGGTCCGGTAACCAGTACCATCCCATAGGGCTTGTGGATAGCCTCCATAAAATCAGTCAGGGCCTTTTCCTCAAAACCCAGCCTGGTCATATCCAGTTGGAGATTAGACTTGTCGAGGAGCCGTAAAACTACCTTTTCACCGAATAGGGTGGGCAGCACCGATACCCGGAAATCCATCTCTTTGCCCTTCCCTACGATCAGCTTTATGCGCCCGTCCTGAGGCAGCCTCCTCTCCGCAATATCCAGTTTGGACATAATCTTAATTCGCGAGATTATCGCATTCTTCAGCCGGGAAGGGGGGTTCATTATCTCATATAAGACGCCATCGATTCTGAACCTGACCCGAAAGACCTTTTCATACGGTTCTACATGGATATCGCTGGCCTGCTTTTTAATGGCGTCGGCCAGAATAAAATTAACCAGCTTGACAACCGGCGCCTCCGTGGCCGCTGTAGCCAGGACTGAGGCATCGAGTTCCTCCTCATCACCGGCGTAGTCCATCCCTTCGTCTTTGAATCCATCCATCACATCGCTCAGGGAGGCAGACATGTCATAAAAACGATCGATGGCCTTTTTGATCGCCAGGTCGGTGGCCAACTGAACCACTACGTTTGTACCGGTAAAAAACTTTATGTCATCTATGGCCGAAATATTGGAGGGATCGGCTATGGCCACGGTCAAAACCGAGCCGGCTTTCTTTAGCGGGATAACATGATATTTCTGGACAATACGGGGGGGGACAAGCCTGATAACCTCCTCGGGGATATCCATAGCGGAAGGATCCACCACGGAAACCCCAAATTGTCTGCTCAAAAAACTGAGCAGGACATTTTCAGCAATAACGCCCATTTTAACAAGATGATAACCAAGAGTTCCCCCGTGGAGCCTTTGCTCGTTCAAGGCCCCTTTCAGTTGTTCCACGGTTATCAGCTTTTCTCTAACTAATAATTCGCCGAGACGGGTTGACATACGTATCCACCTAATTTATATCCTGATCGGCATCCCCGGGCAAATCCTTGAACACGCCCGGGCGCATCTACGACCGGCTTATGTCGCCTGGTCACATTGGTTTGATAAGACTCCCCTTTTAGCCGATAATATTGTTAGCAGTCAGCTACGCGCAAAATCAGCTCGAGGCTGAAAGCCACGTAGGGTGGGTTTTACCCACCATCATTCTCTTGGTGGGCAAAGCCCACCCTACATTGCTGTTCACCGAAAAAGACATTTTCGTGTTTTTCACGGTCAACGGTGAACTGATAACGCTGAACGGATACAACGATTGTTCCCGAAAGGAAATCAGGCAACATGGAAGAACTGACCTCTAATAACATAGAAGTCTTTTATGCGCTTCCCGGGGTGGATTTTCTGGCTTTTCTCCCGGAAGAGGAACTCTTCCATCTGGCAAAACGGTTCAAAAGGCTGCGGGCCAGAAAAGGTGAGGTAATCTGCCGGGAAGGGGACCCGGGGGATTCACTTTTCATAATCAAGTCCGGCATAGTTGATGTTTATGTAAGAAAGGAGGGGCGGGAGGACCTTATTGCCCAGTTACACCGGGGAGATTTCTTTGGTGAACGGGCCATTCTCACCGGGGAACCAAGGATGGCCACAGTCAAAGCAGCCCTAGACGTCGAACTCTTTGGGCTTAAGAAGGCGGATTTTGAGGCGCTATTGTACAAACATCCACAGGTTGCCCTGCACATCAGCCGCATTATATCTTCCAGGTTCAGTAAGGCTGGAGGGCTGATTACCCCGCTGGTCGCCCCTTGCTTTTATAGTGTCATCGGTTCTCACGCCGGCCTTGGTTGCTCCACTTTTACCGCTATGCTGGCGGTATCCGTCGCCCGCGAAGCAGGAGGAAAAGTCCTGGCTATAGACCTGGACGAACCCCGTGGACAGGTCTTACATATCCTGGGCGGGGAACAGATCGACTGCCCGGACAACCGATTAATTGAAGACTTTTCTCCGGAAACCAGGGCTAACCTAAGGCGATCCTGGTACAAAAGCCCCGCCGGTGTCACTATCTTCCAATTGCCGCAAACGAGTGATCGCCAATTTGTTACGGAAACCAGGTCTCATCTATCCTCTATCATGGAAGTATTTAAAACTAATTTTGCCTATGTCTTTTTCGATCTCCACCATGAGATCAATACGGTAAGCAAACGGGCCTTAAGGCTCTCTGACTGCATTCTCTTTCTTATCCCGACCCTTGCGGAAGATATGGCCGACGTCCCCAAAAAGCTTCGTCCGATTCAGGATATCATTGATTCTACGTCAGCGCGCATCAAGATCGGCACAAGCCATACAAGAGGAGATACAGGTCTTCACCGCACTGAAATAAAGGCCCGTCTGAATCTGGCCGAGGTCCCGGAGATATGGCAATATAAGGAGGAAGAAAAAAATAGGACTGCGCTGCGAAGACTGGCGCGCGAAATTTGCAAAAGACGAGTCGGAGTAGCGCTCGGGGCCGGAGGCGCACGGGGATGGACACATCTGGGCGTTCTAAAGGCGCTGGAGGAAAAGGGCATCCCCATAGATATGATAGCCGGATGCAGCATCGGGGCATTTGTAGCCGCATTATACGGCAAGACCGGTTCGGCAAATGCGGCCATAGAACTGGCCTTGTCCTATTTCTCCACTACTCGTCAGGTAAGAAAAAATATATACGACTACACACTGCTGGGCGGTGGAGTCTTAAAGGGAAATCGCATCCTCTCCGTACTCGAAGAGATGTTGGAGGGCGCAGATTTTCTTGACCTGGCGATCCCGGTGAGTATTATTGCCGTTGACATGGCCACCGGTCAGGAGGTTATTATGGAGCGGGGGTCGGTGAGCAAGGCCGTGCGGGCCAGTATATCCAGCCCGGGTATGTTCAATCCATTTAATATGAACGGACAGTGGCTTAGCGATGGGGCGCTTCTCAATCCGTTGCCCGTGGATGTACTCGTCAATAAAGGCGCCGATTTTCTATTAGCCTCGGTAGTAGAAAGGCGCACCGGCGAGCGCTGGCCTGAAAATAGGGAGCCTTCCATCTTAGGCGTACTCACTCGTTCCTTCTCCATAATGTTTTCCCATGCCGCACGGGAAAGCATTAATAAGGCCGACATCGTTATTTATCCCGATGTCGAAGGCTACAAATGGGGAGATTTTCACCTGGGGAAGGAATTAATACGCAGGGGGGAAGAGGCCTGCCTTCAAAAAATAGATGAAATCGAAAAATTAATAAGTGGAGAGTTGCCAGCAGTCGGCAGTCAAAAAAGCTGAAAACTGATCGCTGATAGCTGAAAGCTATTAAGATGCGAGACACGGTTAACCATTTACTTGAACAGGCCATATCCAAATTCCCCGGCAGTGTTGCGCTGCAGGAAAGGCATAATGC
Source organism: Desulfovibrionales bacterium (assembly GCA_028715605.1). NCBI lineage: Bacteria > Pseudomonadati > Thermodesulfobacteriota > Desulfovibrionia > Desulfovibrionales > Desulfovibrionales bacterium. The sequence continues at coordinate 168,612 of JAQURM010000003.1, read as the reverse complement.
CGGGTGGACAACCCTGTCCTACAGCGCGATGGGAAAAACCATTGCCGAGTTAGGAACCGGCCTTATCTCCCTGGGTGTAAGACCGGAAGAAAATATAGGCCTTTTCATAAATAAAGGCTGCAACTGGCTCATCGGCGACCTTGCCATCCTGGGCAGCGGCGGGATAGATGTCCCGCGCGGTAACGACCTGGCCCTGGACGAGCTTACCTATATAGCCAACCACGCAGAGGTCAAGATCGCCATCACGGATATGTCCCCGGACGCAATCCCAATCCTGAAAAAGGAAGCCCCAACCATTGGATATATCATCTACTCAGGAGATAAAACGCCCCCCGAAGTAAAAGGTCTCATCACCTGGGAAGAGGTAAGGCTTAAGGGAAAAGAACTGTTATCCCACGGCGACAAGACATTCTTTGACCGGGCTAAAACGGCCAGGGGAAACGATCTGGCCACTATTGTCTATACCTCAGGCACGACCGGGCGGCCCAAAGGGGTTATGCTCACCCATGGGAACATAGCTAAAAATGTTGGTTCCGTCCTCAAGTGCATACCCGTTCAACCAGAAGAACGTTTTTTATCCCTCCTCCCGCCTTATCACATGTTCGAAAGAACAGTCGAATATATCGCTCTTTCGAGTGGAGCCACGCTTATTTTCAGCGACCCTCACCACTTTCGTAAGGATCTGTCTGCGCAACAGCCAAATTTCATAGCAGGTGTGCCCAGGCTGTGGGAGATATTTTATCAGGGGGTAATGGACAGATTTAAAAAGGAAAAATATTATAAGCTGATCAGCTTATTGCTTACGGCCAGCAAAAACTTCATAAAATCCGGGCGATTCATGTACCTTCCACTCCATCTCCTCGCTGACCGGCTGATATATAAAACCGTGCGATATAACCTGGGCGGCAAACTCAGGGTAGCGGTGAGCGGGGGAGGAACCCTGCCACCCCATCTCGATGATTTTTTCGAAATGATAGGAGTAACCCTTCTCAATGGCTACGGGCTGACGGAAACCTCGCCTGTTCTTACCATAAGGCGGCCGGAAGCCAACATTAAGGGCAGCGCGGGAAGACCGATACCCGAAACAGAGATAAAAATACTGACCGAAACTGAGGAACCCGTCCCGCCCGGCAAGGCCGGGATTATCTGGGTGAAGGGGCCTCAGGTGATGCGGGGATACTTTAAGGACAAGGAGGCCACGGATAAGGTACTCAAAAATGGCTGGCTGAATACCGGCGATCTCGGCATGCTGACCCCGCAAGGGGATCTAATCATCACCGGCCGGGCCAAGGATACCATCGTCCTTTTAAGCGGTGAGAATATCGAACCGGAACCTATAGAAACCGCCCTGTCTCTGAGTCCTTTCATATCTCAGGTCATCATTGTCGGACAGGACCGGAAACATCTGGGCGCGCTCATAGTGCCGTATAGGCAGGCTATCGAGGACTATTGCCGCACACATAACATACGTTGCAGTGATAAAGAAGAATTGATAGAGTATCCTGAGATTGTCCAACTTATCAAAAATGAGACAGATCGACTCCATAACAAAAAAGAAGGCACCAGGCCATGGGCGAGGATTATCAGGTTTAAACTGATTCCTGAAGAATGGACTGCACAGAGCGGCCTTTTGACCTTTACCTTAAAAAAGAAAAGGGCGGCCATCGCCGCAACATTTCAAGAAGAGATAGAAAACCTCTACCGGTAAGGTAACGATAATACGACAACGGAGGCTCTTTACTTATATGGGCAGACACAGACATGAATTTGTGAATACATTTGATGAAGGCCAGATAGCCTTTGGCTTAAGTCGGGAACTGGATGAAAAGTCCCTCATCGCGTACCTGCAAAAATTTACCGATGACGAGCTTATGAATCTTTTAGTAAAACGCTTAAGCGATACCGAGGTCTCAGAGATGGTTGACTTTATAACTGGAACACTTAAAAAACACCTGGCGGAGGAAGAATACCACCAGTATTTCCTAAAAGATGAAGGGCATCACTGAGATAAGTTACTTAAGAAATCGCGGTCAATCCCATTGATTTAAAGTCGCTATCAAAAGAGAGGGCCGGCAGGTTCTTTAGTTCTCCTGAAATGATAATATATGAAAGGGCATCCACATACGAAATCTTCCTGTCTTTTCCCAAAAGATTGAACAAGGCGATGGCCTGGTGGCAGTGGCTTTCCGTAGGATAGACAATTTTGTAGAGATCGATCGATTGATTAAAGGTTAATGCCTCAGTGTAGCCATATTGATAGAGCAGGACAGTCATAGACTCTGAGATTATAAACCAGGAAGTATAAATCAGAATTCGGTTGTCCTTGATCTCCTTAAAGAGTTCTATGGCCCGTCTGTGTTTTGCGTCTTTTTTGGAAAATAGCGCAACAAAAAAACTGGCGTCACAGAAAACCGCAGTAAGGCCCTTGAGACTTTTCATTTACGCTTCCCATAAAGAATGGATTTATAGCCCTGGGCTACCCGCTGTAACTTTCCTTTCGGCTCAGGCAGGGCTTCGATAGACTTGAGAGCTTTTTCATAGAGATCCATTCCTTCGATCAATTCGATCCGGGCATATGGCTTCCCTCTTTTGGTAAGCTGCAAGCTCTCCCCTGGTTTCAATATCTTGTTTAACTGAGTCAGCTTCGAACGCGCTTCACTTAATTTGATTTTTTTAAGTGGTTTTCCCATGAACAGTCCCCCCTTATTTGTACAAGTTAATCGAAATAATGGCTTAATTTGTACATTATGTCAATAAAAAAGAAAAGACATCATCTTTTATTTTACCGACTCTATCCGCCTGATATTTAAATACATTTTATCTTATTGTGTTATTCAGTAAATTCTAATATGATTAACCTCAAAGGTAGAAGCCGATGAAAAAAGTAGAATCTGTTTAATATATAAGTCAGGCGTGTTCCAATCCGGGCGACTGGAGAGTGTGCATATGTCATTGAAGAAGACACAAACAGAGGGCGACAAGCAGGATCAGATCATTGCTGAAGCTCGCCGCGACCGAGAGCGTCGGCAGAAGACCTATCGGGAGCGAGCCCTCAAGATTTTTCCGTGGATTTGCGCGCGGTGCGGGCGTGAATTCACGGGCAAAAGACTTCGTGAGTTGACGGTCCATCATAAGGACCACAACCACGATAACAATCCGCCTGATGGCAGCAACTGGGAGCTGCTGTGTCTCTATTGTCATGACAATGAGCACTCACGATATTTGGATGCAGAATGGTATGACGGTCCAACGCCGGGAGGCGAGCCGGAACCACCTTCGACTTACAAGTCGTTCGCTAATCTCGCTGCCTTGCTGAAGGACAAGAACCTGAAGGACAAGAAGTAAAGGAACACCGTGCATACAACAGCTGAAAGATACCGACTTGGATTTAGTTGGTTAATTGGATTAATTTTCATCTCAATAATTCTATTTTCAAAATCAGGTCATGAAGGGTCACTTTCATATGAAATTCTGGAATTATCCGGATATGCATTGATAGTTATTGCAACCCTCGGACGAATCTGGGCTACCGTTTATATCGGAGGAAGAAAAGATGAAGAATTATGTCAGGACGGGCCATATTCTATATGGCGAAATCCTCTGTATGTGTTCTCTTTTCTCGGTGCAGTTGGAATCATTCTTAGCTCGGGGAAATTAATACTTCTTTTTATAATCATGCCTTTTTTTATTTATAACTACTACTTTGTTATCAAAGGAGAAGAGGCAAGACTCCTTGAATTATTTGGAAATGAATACGCTGAATACTGCAAAAAAGTCAAACGAATTATCCCAAACTTCAATAACTATTGGTCAAAAAACAAATTCGAAATTTACCCAAAGGTTTTCTTTCGCTCAATGGTTCATGCCAGTTTTTTTATGTGGTTATTCATTTTATTAGAATTTCTTGAATATTTTGAAGAAAATACAAAATTGATACCGACCTTATTTTATTTACCATTTTAGAGAATAAAATCTAATCGGGTAACCAGGGGCTTTTCTCCCCCAGTCCCCATACCACCTGGCATCCGCCTGCGGCGGAGGGGTTATAGCCAGTTATCTGGAACTTTTTTAGTTTTTGATGCCCGGAAGCAAGATGCCAACAGACACATGGGTGGATGGGGGGCGAAGTGGCGCTCCGGTGGTCCATAAAAAAGGCAGGGCCACCGCTGACCCTGCATCGAGAATAATTTGGACAAGTGTTACCTTTTTCTAAACTTCCTCTTAATCCCCGCCATACTGATTAGGCCGGAACTTAGCAGCAGCATGGTAGCCGGTTCGGGGACGGGAGTTACATCGACAGAACCGGAAACATTGTCGTATTGTATCTGCGGATTTAAATGATTGCTGGAACCGAGCGCTACATAGCCTCCGTCATCATGTTGCGCCCCGGTGGTGTCATAAACATCAAGATATAGCACATCGTTGACCCACAACTTAAGATTTGTATCGTTCCCCAGGCCAACAACGGAAAATGCGAGTGTATGCCAACTATTGTCCTGCAGGTTTATAGTGGCGCTGCCAAGAAATCTTTGATCATACGGCGCCACGGCGTTATAAATGTAAACCGAGCTATCACTAACCCCAGCAAAATAGCCATGATCGAAATATGGATTTGGCCCCCATCCGGCATCGCCGCTTCTTAATCTTAATTGTGCGGTTTTGCTGGTTGTACCATCATCAAAATACGCATCAACCTGCAAAAATTGGTCAACCCCGAAGCTGTCATCTTTCCAGATAATCCCATAATTATCATATGAACTTAGGAGATGGTCTCCAGGATTAAACCAATCTCCTTGTTTGATTGTCCAGCCCTCCAAATTTCCATCATTAAAATCATCCGAGAACGAATATGAAAAGCCGACACCGGGGACACCTAACATAATGGCAACAATAACTAATAAGACTACTTTTCGCATAATTTCTCCTTATTCGTTTGGACGTATTGTCAAAAGTTTTGGGATACTAATCGATTTCTGATATAAAATCAAACAATACTAATATACCGAGCCGGTAGAATTCCAAGCCATAGCCCAGATTGCGCAGTTCAGTTTAACAGGATTTTTACAGTTGGCCCCGCGCCGTAAAAATTCTTATTCGTTCAGCGTCAATCGCCATGCCATGACTTCATTCAATAATAATTATTGATATCTTGACCTCATTGTTGACAAAATGAGGAAAATTAGGTAGGTAATGTTCTAATGTTTTAAAATGAATGTTTATTCATTTTAGTTTTAGTATTATGTACCGATTCGTATGTTAAGGAGGACGAATCATGGCAAGTTTGGGCAAGAAATCAAAAGATATTTCCATATCTGTCAATATACTGATCAAAGAAGATGAGGACATGTTCGTTGCTCATTGCCTTGAATTAGATGTTGTAGCTGTTGCCAAGAGCGCAGAAGACGCTCAACGGGAAGTAATATCAGTCGTTTGTGCACAGGTCGATTACGCCTTCAGCAACAATAACCTTGACAATCTTTTCCATCCGGCCCCCCCAGAGGTATGGGCAGAGTTCTTCGCTTGCAAGGAGCAAAGAGAGCGCAAATACAAACTTGAGTCTGGCTTCCAGAAAGAAGTAAAAGAGCACAAAATTTTACCACCTTGGCTTATCGCCAAAACATGCCAGCAAGGCAAGCAGTGTCATGCCTAAACGTCCCTATACCGTAAGGGAGCTTCTCAAGAAGCTCAAACCTTATGGTGTTGTGGCCATGGCAAGAAAACGCGGAAAGGGTTCTGAGCTTGTTCTCCTTAAGCCTAACAAGCCAGGGTCAAAACAAGGCCCACAAATACCAATAAAAAATCATGGCCCATCCACTGAAATATACTTTCAAACCATCTTGGCAATATTACGTCGTTTCAATATAGACCCGAAAGATTTTTGGGATTAAAAAACAATAGCCATCTAATTCAGGAAGCGGTAGCTTCTCACCCCTGGCCCCTCCCCACCTGGCATCCGCCTGAGGCGGAATAGTGAACATGCATAGCGAGCGCATCCCCCGCTGCTTGCAGCGGGGAGCTTCAATATTCAGCTTCCTTCAGACGGTCTCCCTGTCCGCCGCAGGCGGATCACGATTCCGCCCTTGCCTTCGGCCAGGACTTCTGCTAAGGTATCAACACATTAAGCAGGGTTCAGGCCCATGCCGGGCGTACACAAGGCTAATTCAACCGACGCAAAAACGCTGCGTGGCTGCTTAGCGGCTTTATCTGCACAAAATAGGTTTCTTTGCTAAATGAATATGAATTTAGACCGCCCCCAAAGTCTTGGGAAAACGATTGAGGTCAAGACCAGCAACCGGCCCATAAAGATCGCGTATCTAGTCCCCTACGACGAATTATCTGTTAATCATATGTTATTGGACGCGTTATTCTATGAGTCCTACACACGCTGGGCCGGCGCTTACACGCTAATCGTTCCTTCTGGTTCAATGGAGTTCCTCGATCCAGCTTATGAATCGTGGTTGGAATTTTTCGATCCGGATTTCGTTTGTACATACGTTGAACTGGAAAAAGACCTGGTCGAAAAAATCGATAGGGTGTGCTCTCCGATCGCGTTTCTACGGCATGAGATTAGGAAACATGATTTAGACGATCTTCACTGGCGCGCGTTTATTCATGACTGGCAACACTACTTTAGACCTATATCATCGATGACAACGATCCAAAGCCCCCATGCGCAGTATCCGTCCTTTATGAGGCAAAAACCAGAGAGTGAAATTACCGTCATCACCCAATACGGTAACGAATCCACACATCGCCTGTTAAGTGATAACTTTGGTACGGCATTTAAGGTTCACATAGTCACTCATGCCATCCCTGATCTCTTTCGAACGCTTTGCCTAGTTCCTCCTGATCTATCCGACCGTATCATCGCAGGTACCGAGAGATGCGGTTCGATTGCAGATATACTTTCTGCGCTTAGCAACCGAAAGGCATTGCCAATTGCTAGACTTGCGTCGGCACATAGCGAAGCTATACCTCGGGTTGAACCATATGAATGGGCGCATAGCTTTAACCTTTTCATAGGAAAAACACTTCTTGATCGAGTTCATTTCTGGAACGCTCGCCATTTCACTCCTAGTTACGCCACAACACCGGGCGCATTTATCATAGAAGCTACATTTTTCAATGATGAAAACTTGATAAGTCAGTTGGGTCAATATCTGAACCAGAACAATTTCCTGGGACAAGAAAACGGTCCCGCTAAGGTTTCCATTCGAAGCTACAGCCATAGCGAAGAAGAGCTGCGCTCAATCCAAGATAAGCTGAGTAAGCACACCTACAACTCGATATTTGTTGGAAAAAATTTCAACGTACCTGCATTACCGGAGAAAAAGAAATTAAAGGCAGGTTACTTTAGAAGATCAACCGACACATCCACATTCAAACTAAATGAAGATACTAATACGTTACCAGCTGAAGAGCCCGCGCATTTCACCTATATACCTCCTCGTTACAAGGGCATCGCCAAGGGTCAATGGGTCGTTGAACTTGATATCCAGAGACACAATAACTTGTCCAGATATTCTAACGTTGTTGACAACTGGGTGTTGCCGCGAAGACGTAAAATCGTAAGAGCTTTTACTAAAAACTTAGGAAAAGTTACCATCGGTCACCGACTCGCACTTCTACCAACAACAGAAGACTTTCCCATCGGTGACCAATCTATTAATAAAGAGTATTTGTATAACTTGTCTTTACCTGATGATGAGATATTTTTCCAACACCTAGTACTAGATTTCTTCAAGTATCCACCGGATGATTTACGAGCTTCGATAGTGAAGAATTCTTACCAAGATCTATCGATATCTGATAAGGGACAAAATCTACGAGGTGTTATCTCAATGGTTGGCAGTCTCTCCAGCGCCTATGAAATTCTGACCAATAAGTATTGGAGAGCAGTATTAAGAGCAGGAAAAGAAGATTCGGTAAAATATCTCGTATATGACCGTGAAAAACTAAACGGGTTTCTCCCAAATGATCGGCCAACTAGAGAAAAATTAATGAAAAAGCTGAATGTAAGTAATATCGGTAAGGTTTCAAATTTTATGATGAACAATCTTACCGATACACTCGAATACCTAATAAGAACTAATGTCTTCTATCAAGTGCACCAGTGGAGATGTCAATATTGTGGGCATACGAACTCTCGCAGCTTCGATGGCATGAAAATTAAGAATAGCTGTGAAATTTGTAGCAGGGAATACTTAGCGCCTATTGATCTTGGATGGACATATCAACTTAATGATTTTGTTTATCGCTCACTAATTAAACAGACTGGCTTACCCGTACTGTGGACTCTGGGATTCTTGCATGATCGGTTTATTAGAGGAAGTTTTTGGTATCTACCAGAGGTCGATCTATTTGAGAAGTCCGATGATGCTGAGACAAAAAATGAAATGGATATTTTTTGCGTTCTTGACGGTAAGTTTTATGCAGTTGAAGTAAAACTCAGCGTTTCTCTTTTTATAAACAAACCTGGGGAAGTAGATAAGTTCATCAAAAAGATAAATTTAATTCAACCAGACATTGCCATGCTATCGTTTGAGCGATATTGTGAACCAGAAGAAAATGTATCGGCTACGAAAGCATCTCTAATCAAGGCATCTGATGAAATAAGAAACCACATAGGCTCTCATATCGAGTTAAAAACAATTGTGGCCTATGATGTTCAAGGATTTAATGATCATCCCGCTGACTTAGGATGGTTTGGAAGACGGACTAGCAGCATTTACTTAGCGTCGAGAGAGGTTAGTACAAGGGGACAGAGGAAAAAACCGCTGGCGGGAAAAGAAGAGAAGGAACTGAACAGATAGGCAGATGAAACTGACTGATAATGAAATCAGGGATATCACCCGGCATCTCGAAGCGGGCAAGCCGTTGCCGGAGAAGTACAGTTTTTTGCTGTTTGAAGAGAAACGGGAAGTTGAATTGGTATGGAATGGCGGTCCTTCCGCACCAAGAAAAACCGCCCCTTGGAGTTGAAAAGTATATATCACGAATGCGCGCCGGGGGTGGCGTAAGATCACCGTGGAAGTGTTGAACATCTTCGGCAACGACACTATAAAGATTATCGAGGTGAGGGTATGAACGCAAGGGATGTCATTATTAAGGCCTCTCTTAAGTATTATCCCGATTTACAGGCCATTTATATTTTCGGCACATACGGCACGGATGAGGAATGGCCGGACAGTGATGTCGATATTGCGCTGCTTTTGCCATGGAAAAAGGCAAAAGAGGCAGGCTCTCTAATGATAAGCGACTTACGTTTTGAACTGGAATCTTTGTTGAATAAGGATGTGGATTTGATCAATTTACGAGAGGTTTCCACTATCCTCCAGAAGGAAGTTATCGTTGCCGGTCGCCGAATTTATTGTGCCGATGAATATGCCACCGATGAATTCGAAATGCTCGTCCTTTCTTATTACCAGAAATTAAGCGAGGAACGCAGGGATATTTTACAGTCATTCTTTGAGACCAGGAGGGCTTTTAATGTATGAATGACATTGTGATTAATAAAATACAAAGCATTCAACGCTGCATAGAACGCGCAAGAGAGGAGTATATGAAAAATCCGGAGGGATTTGATGAGGATTACTCCCGGCAGGATGCCGCTGTCTTAAATATCCTTCGGGCATGCGAACAGGCGCTCGACCTGGCAAATCATATTATTAAAGCACACAAAATGGGAATCCCAACTTCCAGCGCCGAGAGTTTTGACCTCCTGCGGAAGAAATCCGTCATCGACAGCGCTCTTACAGAAAAATTAAAGAAAATGGTCCACTTTCGAAATGTCGTCATTCATCAGTATCAAAGGATGGATATAGAGATTGTTAAATCCGTCATAAAAAGCGATCTTGATAATCTTGTTGCTTTCACGGAAAGAATCATGGGGTTTGGCGGTGGCAATCCATCCTGATTTCCCTCAATCACCCCATTAAAGACTAAGTCCAGGGGACAGTTACGCCCTTCCATAAATATGGGTAAGTTCTGAAAGGCTGGCAGCCAGGGAAGGCGTTAATTGTTCCGGTAAGAGCCGCCAGCCCCAATTGCCGTCGGCCGTGGCCGGGACGTTCATCCGGGCCTCTTCCCCCAGGCCAAGGATGTCCTGCATGGGGATGATAGCCAGATCGGCCACGGACATCATGGCCATCCTTGTGAGTTCCTGGTGAACCGTCTCCTCTGAGACCTCCCGCCCCAGGTATTGAAAAAGCCTCCGCTTATCTTCAGGTCTGGCCTCTTTCCCGAACCATCCCTTAGCCGTATTATTGTCATGCGTTCCTGTATATATCACACAGTTTTTTACGTGATTGTGCGGCACGTAAGGATTCGTCGCCAGGTCGTCACCAAAGGCAAAGAGGAGCAGCTTCATCCCCGGAAATCCGTATAGGTCAACGATTTCCCGTACATCCGGGGTTATAATCCCCAGGTCTTCAGCAATAATGGGAAGGGAGAGAAAATGTTTCAAAAGCTTATCGAAAAAGTCCCGGACCGGGACTTCTACCCATTTCCCATTTATAGCCGTCTCTTCACCGGCCGGGACCTCCCAATAGGCCACAAGCCCCCTGAAATGGTCAAGCCTGATTATATTAAAGAGTTTCAGGTTGTGTTCTATAAGCCTTATCCACCAAGCGTAGCCGGTTTTCTTCAGGGCTTCCCAATTATAAACCGGATTACCCCACAACTGGCCTGTGCTGCTAAAGTAATCGGGGGGAACCCCGGCCACAAAGGTCGGTCTTCTGTTTTCGCCCAATTTGAATATCCGGGGATTGGCCCATACGTCTGCGCTGTCGTAATTCACATAGATAGGAATGTCTCCTATTATCTGGATGTCTCTGCTATTACAGTAAGCCCTTAATGAATGCCACTGTTTGTAAAATACATACTGAAGGAACTTCTCCATCTCAATTTTGTCTTTAAGCCTGCCCTTTAACCTTTTACTTATATCCCCTTTTCTATCTCTGATATCCTCCGGCCATTCGCCCCAGATGGCCCCGCTGAAACTTTCCTTTAGAGTCACAAACAGGGCATAATCATCCAGCCAGTAGCGATTCTCATTACAGAACTCTTCAAAGTCGCAATCTTTTTGCCTTCTTTTTTTAAAGTTGCCATAGGCGGCGCGAAAAAGTTCTGTCTTGTACCCGGTCACGGCCTCGTAGATAACCATTTCATTAGAGAACGGAGGGCAGTCTTCGACATCCCTTTTTGAGAGAAGGCCTTCCTCTACCAGGCGCTCAGGACTGATAAGGAGCGTATTCCCCGCAAAGGCGGAAAAACTGCTGTAGGGAGAATTCCCGTGCGCCGTACTGGTAGGCTTTAAGGGGAGTATCTGCCAGAAGCCCTGTCTGGCTTCAGAAAGAAAATCCACAAACTGGTACGCCGATGGACCCAAATCCCCTATACCGTAAGATGAAGGCAGGGATGTGATGTGGAGCAATATGCCGCTTCCTCGCCTCTTCATTTATTTCTCCTCAAATTTTCGGCCGTACTGTCAAAACTTTTGCCACAGAGAGCACAGAGAACACAGAGGTATCAGTAGGTTAAAGCACAATTTGGTTCCTCCCCTCCCCAGTTTCTCCAATGCTCTTGTTGTCCCCCAGACAATGGCTCAATCACAGCCCTTGAGGGTACACAGGTCACGGAAGTGCCCATAAATCTGCTTTTTTCTTAGCTGCTCTGTCTTTTTCTTTTGATTTCTTTACGTTGCTCTGTGCGCTCTGTGTCCTCTGTGGCTTGTTTTTCATATAACTTTTGACATTACCTTTTCGGCATTGTTCACTGTTATCTTCTATGCCCCTCACTTTTAAAAAAGAGAACACCCAGTGGAGGCAGCCGCAGGGACAGAGAATAGGGTCTCCCATGCGCCGGAACCGGGGCTGCTTCAACGCCCCCGGAATTCCCCCAATTGCTCCCCCAATATATCCGGGCATCGCTGTTTAAGACCTCTCGCCAGAAGCCTCCCCGCGGGACCCCGAGCCTGTAGTTCTCTCTGGGAACCGGCGTAAAGTTACAGACCACCAGGATCATATCGTCCGTGGTTTTGCCTTTTCTTATAAAGCTTATACTGCCTTGCTCCCAATCATAGAAGTCTATCCACTCAAAACCCTCTGCCTCAAAATCCAGCTCATGCATGGCCGGCTCGTTCCGGTAAAAGTGGTTCAGGTCCCTGAGCCACCTGTGCACCCCATGATGAGCGGGATACTCAAGGACATGCCATTCCAGACTCTCTTCGTGGACCCACTCCCTGCACTGCCCGAATTCATCGCCCATAAAGAGCAGCTTCTTTCCGGGGTGACCGTACATATATCCAAACAAAAGCCTGAGGTTGGCAGACCTCTGCCACTCATCCCCGGGCATCTTTCCGGACAGCGAGCCTTTTCCATGAACCACCTCATCGTGGGAAAGAGGGAGAACAAAATTTTCTGTAAAGGCATACCAGAGACTGAAGGTAAGCTGGTCATGATGATACTTCCTGAAAACAGGGTCGATAGAAAAATAATCCAACGTATCGTGCATCCAGCCCATGTTCCACTTCATGCCGAATCCGAGGCCCCCCACGTATGTCGGCCGTGAAACCATAGGCCAGGCGGTGGACTCTTCCGCCATGGTCTGAACATCTGGATAATTTTCGTAAACCGCCTCGTTAAACCTTCTTATAAGGCTTATCGCTTCTATATTCTCGTTCCCCCCGTATTCATTCGGTATCCAATCTCCACCAGTTCTCGCATAGTCCAGGTAGAGCATGGAGGCCACGGCATCCACCCTCAACCCGTCAATATGATATTTGTCAAGCCAGAAGAGGGCGCTGCTGATAAGGAAATTTCTCACCTCGTTACGGCCATAATTAAAAATGGCGCTGTTCCAATCGGGGTGAAATCCCTTCCTGGGGTCTTCATGTTCATAAAGGTGCGTGCCGTCAAAATAGATAAGTCCGTACTCGTCATTCGGAAAATGCGAAGGCACCCAATCCAGGATAACGCCGATTCCATTCTGATGGAGATGGTCAACGAAGTACATAAAATCCTGGGGAGTCCCATACCGGCTGGTAGGGGCAAAATATCCCAGGGTCTGATACCCCCAGGAGCCGTAGAAGGGATGTTCCATTACCGGCAATAATTCAACATGGGTAAAACCCATCTCTTTTGTATAATCCGCCAGGTAATGTGCCATCTCCCGGTAGGTGAGAAACCGGTTGCCCTCTTCCGGCACCCGGCGCCATGATCCCAGATGAACCTCGTAGATGGAAAAAGGGGCGTCAAGCCTGTTATGATGGCGTCGGTTTTTCATCCATTCCCCGTCGTTCCATTCATATCCCAGGCCCCACACCACGCTGGCAGTTCGCGGAGGAGCCTCCCATAGAAAGGCATAGGGATCTCCCTTATCTACCATATAGTTATTGTAATTCGAAACAATATGGTACTTATAGAGCGCACCCCGGCCGATACCGGGGATAAAGCCTTCCCATATACCGGAGCTATCGTCCCTTGACCTTAAGGGATGGGCCTCCGGAACCCATCCGTTGAAATCTCCGACTACGGACACCTTATGCGCATTCGGCGCCCAGACGGCAAAGTAAATACCCCGCATATCACCTACGGTCGTCGCATGCGACCCCAGTTTGTCATAGAGTCGAAAGTGATTTCCTTCTTTAAAAAGATAGGTATCATGTTCTGTAATAAGGCTTACATCATATCTTACGTTCTCCACCTTACCTCCTCGTCTTCCTTAAAATCAAAATGACCTTATATACTATTTATTGAATGATGCAATTATACAACAAAAAGGATACATACCCCCTTAATTTTTTATCGACCGCAAACTAACTTGTACCAATACCTTGAGAGTTTTTGGAACAAAAAGCAGACGTTCCCCCACCAGGAAGCCAGGATCGTTTTTTGTCTTATCGACTCTATTCACCTGATATTTAATATGCGACTCCTCGTTGTCGTAACAAAACTTGCAAATGATTTGCATTTTTGTTATTGTATTATTTGTGGACATAGCGAACCATCTGCGCAGGCACAGAAAATCTCTCACCCGGGCCCGGGCAGAAATATGGCGTATACTGACCCAAAGCGAAAAGCCCTTAAGCCCGGATGAGATCCACCGGCGACTTGCAGGCCATAAGGTCGATCTGGCTACTGTCTATCGCAATCTGCGCGCCCTGAAGGGCGTTGGCCTGGTTAGGGAAATCGATTTAAGAGAGGCTTTCAAACGCTACGAAGCTATACTACCCGGCCGGCATGTGCACCATATCAAGTGCCAGGTCTGCGGCCGGATAGAAAAAGTGCGCCATTGTGTGGTGCAGGATATGGCTGATGCCATTCAAAAAGAATCAGGTTTTACCCTGGAAGACCACTATCTGGAATGCTTCGGAATTTGCCCGGATTGTCAGGGGATCTAAGCCCGCTGTCAGTTGCCGGTTACAATGGATGTAACTAATATGGATGAATCTGGAAATTAAGTCGTGCCACAGTCAGATCCGCCGGGGCGGAAAAACAGGAACAGAATAGTATTTTTATAAGTTCCTGAGTTCTTGATTTAAGAATTTGACGGACTACGGACAACTGACTACCAAAGCGCTGGGGAGTAATTTTATGCGTAAACTAATTTCGCTCGCTGTTTGCTTCATTATCTCGTTAGCCCTGTTTGTATGTCCGATGCCGGCCCATGCCTCTTCATCGCAAGGGGGGGAAAACCTTCGCATCCTCGCATCTTTCCTGCCCATCTATATCTTTACAAATAATGTAGTCCGGGGAATTCCGGGGGTATCTGTCGAACTCATGCTCCCTCCGGGCACGGGTTGTCCGCATGACTATACCTTGACACCGGGCGACTTGAAGAAGATCGCTGCATCCTCCGTTCTGGTCATCAATGGTCTCGGCATGGAAGAATTTGCCGGCCGCCCTGTTCAGGCAGCAAACCCTGATATTAAGATCATAGATGCTTCAAGAGGGATTACACCTCTGGAAGCGAAAGAAGGCCACAGCCACCATGGCCATGAACATCATCCCGGCCGGATCAATGCCCACGTATGGACCAGCCCGGCTCTGGCCGCGGTTCAAGTTAGAAATATTGCCGAGTCTCTTTCCGCCATAGACCTGAAACATTCTGTACTCTACCGCAAAAACGCCGCAAATTTTACGGCACGGCTGGAAAAACTCATCTCCGGGGTCAAAGACGCCGCCTGTAGGATTAAAAAACGAAAGGTGGTTGCCTTCCATAACGTTTTTGATTACCTGGCTCGCGACCTTGGCCTTACGGTAGTCGCTTATATCGAAGAAGATCCCGGCCAACCGCCATCTGCCGGGAAATTGAACAAATTAATCCAGACCATACAAAAAGAGAAGGTCGCCGCCATTTTTGCCGAACCCCAGTATCCGCCCCGCCTGGCCCAGGTCTTGAGCCATGAAACCGGGGTCCCGTTTTATGTCTTAGACCCGGTAACCACTGCTCAAGGAACTATCGGGCTTGATTACTATGAAAAGGTCATGCACGCAAACCTTGCTATTATACAAAAAGCCCTGGCAGGAGAATTAACTGATGGCCAACACAGCTATCGAACTTGTAAATGTAAGCGTAACTGTAAATCGTGTGTCTCTTCTAAAGAATGTCAGCGCCGGCATCCCTAAGGGCAAAATTACGGCCCTGATCGGCCCCAACGGTGCCGGGAAGACTACGCTGATACTGGCCATCCTCGGTGTCATCCCGCATGAAGGGGAGATATTCTTTCTCCGGGACGGCCGGCGGGAAACAGCCAGACCCCGCATCGGTTACGTTCCGCAGCGCCTGGATTTTGATCGCGGGTTGCCGCTCACCGTCCTCGATTTTCTCACCCTTTCTTCCCAACGGCGCCCCCTCTGGCTGGGCTACCAACAGGCAAAAAGAGACAAGGCCCTGGAAGCCCTCCGTGAGATCGGTGTGGAACACTTGCGCGAGCGTCAGATCGGACGGCTATCCGGCGGAGAACTGCAGCGGGTTATGCTGGCCATGGCTATCTCGCGGGATCCGGAAATCCTGCTTCTGGACGAACCGGCCACGGGGGTCGACGTCTCCGGAGAAGTCCTGTTCTGTGAATTTATGACCCGGGTGCAGAGGGAAGGCCACTTAACCATGGTGATTGTCTCGCATGATCTTTCCATAGTGACCGGCCATGCCGAACACGTCATCTGCCTTAACCGAACCGTCCAGTGCCAGGGTGGAGCGCCGGAAGTATTGACACCGGAAAATATCATGGCCGTCTATGGCCCCCACGCCGGTCTGTACCGGCACGGCCAGGATATACGCCCCGGCGCATCTACGACCTGTATCCATCCCTTGCACCATAAATAACCTATGACTATGGAATCTCTCTTCGCCACAATCTACAGCCTTCTGGACACCGCCCTCCCATTCGCCTGGGCCGCTTCTCTCTTTATGAAAAGGGCCTTTCTGGAAATCATGCTCATAACCCCGCTCTGCGCCATCGTCGGCATACAGGTGGTAAATTACCGTATGGCCTTTTTCAGTGATGCCATCTCTCATTCGGCCTTTGCCGGTATCGCCCTCGGCCTGCTTTTAAACATAAATCCGCTCCTGACCATGGTCGTATTCGGGGTCCTGGTAGCCTTGGGCATCGCCAAGTTTAAAACCCGTTCCGATCTCCCTATGGACACCATAATCGGCGTCTTTTTTGCCGCCACCATCGCCCTGGGTATCGCCATAATCAGCACTCGCAAAGGTCTCTCCCAGACCCTTTCCCCTTTCCTCTTTGGTGACGTCCTCACCATAGCAGAAATGGAGATAGCCGTCACTTTCGCCCTGTTCGCAGTCGTTCTTATCTTCATAGCCCTTAGCTATAACCGCCTCCTACTCACCGGGATCAACGAACCATTGGCGCGCTCACAAGACATCCCGGTCAAGATCTATAACTACATTTTTGCCATAATCCTGGCCGTGGTGGTAACCGTGGGTATAAGAACTATCGGCATGCTGCTTATCACCGCGCTCCTTATTGTCCCCCCGGCCAGCGCCCGAAATGTCAGCCGGAACGTCCGCCAGATGTTCTGGTACGCTCTGGTTTTTGCCTGGGTATCCGGTATCTCCGGGCTGGTAATCTCCTTCTACACCGATATGGCCACCGGCGCCTCTATCATCCTCACGGCATCGCTCTGCTTTTTACTCACCTTTATAATCAGCCTGGTAAGAAGATAAATTATCGGAGGCCTGCCCGGGACATCTTCCTGAACTCCATTGACTTTTTAACAGATTTATGGAATCTTACCGCAGGTTGCTGTAACATATTGCGTATTGCGCCTTTTCGAAGGCATTGTATCGGTTCGACCGAACAAAAAGGGGCGTACATGATAGACTATTACCACACCTTTCACATCCCGGTCATGGGTACCGGGCACTCTGTTGACACGCCCATCCGTGTGGCTCCGCTGGGTATCTCTTCCGTTATTTCATTGGTAGATGATATTTTGCTCGAACAAATCCGCAAATACTACAGCGAAAAATACAATTTACCATACGTCGAAATCCCAAGGCACGAAGAGCATGGCAGGGCAAAAAGGATCACTGCTTACCTCGAAGTCGTTCGGGAAATCGTTCGGCTTAGAATGGAGGACATCCGGCAACAACCCTTCTTCGCAGACAACGACAAGAGGAAGTATTTTGAGCTGTTACCGGATGAAAGCCCCCTGAAAAAGGATTACAGCAGGCTGTTGGATATGCACGCCGGGCCGGAACGAGATGCGCTGGAAAGGGATCTGACCCGTAGAATGCACGCCGGCTCTATTGACGTCAATATTATGGTCAAACTGGACAACACCTTTGACAGAAACGGCCACCCCCGCGATGATGAATTCAGCGACGCCAAAACAGCCCTTAAAGGCTATGCCGATAGCAGCCTCAGGTCCGGCATCGTATTTTCCGCCGGGATTAACCAGAGCCTTTACACCTACATGACCCGGTTCCGGGATTTTTACCGGGATGAACGGGGTGAGGTCAAAAAGAAGATAATCCTCAAGGTGAGCGACTTCCGCTCCGCACTCATCCAGGGGAAGTTCCTGGCGAAAAAGGGATTGGAGGTGCATGAATTCCGCGTTGAATCAGGACTTAATTGCGGAGGGCATGCCTTTCCCACCAACGGAATTTTACTCCCCGGCATTCTCCAGGAATTCAAGGAAAAACGCGGGCAACTGGCCGCAGAATTTAAACCGCTGATACTCAGGCACTACCGGGATATGGGCTGGACCTATCCGGAACCGGGTCTGGAAACCGGCCCACTCATCACTGTTCAGGGTGGTATCGGCAACCACGGAGAGGTGCGCAGGCTGCAGGAAGACTTCGGTATGGACCTGACCGGATGGGGCACCCCGTTTCTCCTGGTCCCTGAAGCCACCTGTGTGGATGCCCCTACCCGTGAGTTATTAAGGCAGGCCGGAGAAACTGATCTCTACATTAGCGGCGCCTCCCCTCTCGGAATTCCTTTCAACAATGTGCGCAACACCGGGTCAGAACTGTGGCTGCGCAAGATGGCGGCGGAGGGCAGGCCGGGCTCTCCCTGTGCCAAGGGTTATCTGATATCCAACACCGAATTTACTAAAAAACCTATATGTCTTGCCTCCAGACAATTCCAGAAAAATAAGCTGAAAGAGATAAACCAGATGGGGCTTCCGGAGGCTGAGAAAGAAAGGCTGCGTGAGGAGATCATGGAAAGGGCCTGTATCTGCGATCATCTGGGAAATGGAGCCCTCATCGCCCTGGGAATCGCCGAGGCCAAAGATGCGCCCCAGTGTATATGCCCCGGCCCTAACCTCGCCTGGTTCAACGGAATTTACACCTTGCAAGAGATGGTGGATCACATCTACGGGCGGAGCCCGTCCCTGGTTTCATCTCAGCGGCCGCACATGTTTGCCAACGAAATCGTGCTGTACGTGGATTACTTCGAAAAACAGGTGGCTCGCAGTCAACACACGCCCAAAGAAATCAAAAACCTGCGGGAATTCAAGGACCATCTCGAAAAAAGTATGGATTTTTGCCTTGATATTGGGCGAAAGCAGCCCTATCCGGGAGAAAACCTGGCATCCATCCCGCCGACTGTGGAGCGGCAGAAAGCCCGGCTGAAATCTCTATACGCCGGCTTTGAAAAAAAATGTGCGATTAGAGAGAGGGAGCACGACGAGGCGTGCCCACCGCAGGTTGGAATTTTACAGTAGGCCGCCATACTGTTTTGAAGTTACGTGGCCATCATCATTTGTTAAACCGCTTATAACAGTTCAAGCAGCTTAAACCGCTCAAACGGTTGAAACCGTCTCTTCTCGGTGTGCTCTGTGGTTAATCTTTTGACAATACGATTATCATCGATAGGGATATGCTTATGTTTCTGCTAAAAAAAATAATCTCTCAACTTTTGCTCCCGCTACCCTTGTGCCTTGAAATTTCCCTTACAGGATTATTCCTGCTGTACTTCACGCGAAGACAAAGGCTGGGCAAGGCGCTTATATCTATCGGCTTAATTACCCTGACGCTTTTAAGCTATGGGTTTATATCTGACCGGCTCCTGCATCCCCTCGAAAACAGATACAAGACTTATGTTACTGAAGGTGCGGCGGATGGGCCTAAATATCCGCCAAGGTTTGTTGTCGTCCTGGGCGGAGGGCATACCTCTGACCCAAAACTTCCCATGACCAGTCAGATAGATGATTCTTCCATGGTTCGTCTGGCAGAGGGAATTCGAATTTACCGGAAGCAACCGGGTAGTAAGCTTGTTTTGTCCGGCGGAAGGGTGTTTGACCCGGTTCCTAATGCCGAGGTTATGGCCGGTATTGCCAGGGAACTTGGTGTTGATAGGAACGATATAATTGTCGAAAGCAGGCCCAAAGATACGCACGATGAGGCCTGCATCATGAAGTCTATAGTCGGCAGCGCCCCTTTTGTCCTGGTGACCTCAGCCTCCCACATGCCGCGGGCCATGTCCCTGTTTAAAAAGCTAGGGATGAATCCGATTCCTGCCCCTACCAGACATCGGGTCAAGAGTAACCAGGCGTTAGGCCCTGGTTCGTTCTTTCCCCATGCGGATAACCTCCATAAGTCGGAAACGGCTGTTTACGAATATTTAGGGATAGCCTGGACCAAACTCAGAGGACAAATATAATTAAGCTACTATATCCCGGTCTTGAGATGGGCCACAAATCGGCCCACGATGGGCACGAGCTGCGGATCTTCAGCATGTCTGGCTATAAGATTTACAATGGCGCTGCCCACGATGATGCCGTCCGCATGCGGGGCCAGCATGGCCACCTGTTCCGGTGTGGAGATGCCAAATCCCACAGACACAGGAACGGTAGCGTGTTTCTTGACCAATTTTAACTTAGCCAGAAGATCGCCCGGCAGATCTTTCCTGACGCCGGTTATGCCGGTAACCGAGACATAGTAGATAAAACCGCTGCTCAAGCGGGTAACCTTCTTAATCCGGTCGAGGTCACTGGTCGGAGCCAGGAGAAAAATGGTGTCCAGACCGGCTTTGTCTGCCTCTTTTTTCCACTCTTCTGCTTCTTCGGGAGGAAGATCAGGGATGATAAAGCCATCCACGCCGGCTTGAGCTGCTTTCCGGGCCGTGCGTTTCAACCCATACTGCAAGACCGGATTATAATAAGTCATCAGGACGAGCGGGATACGGGTTTTGCTGCGAAGATTCCGAACCAGGCCGATGACGTCCTCCAGGCGTACACCCTGGGTCAAGGCACGCTGGCTGGCGGCCTGGATGGTCGGCCCGTCGGCTAAGGGATCGGAAAAAGGCACACCCAATTCAATTAGATCCGCCCCCTGCCGTTCCATCTCCAACACCAGTTCTGCGGTATGGTCAAGAGATGGATCACCGGCGGTAAGAAACGGGATGAGAGCAGCTTTCTTGTTTTTTTTCTTGCCGGCAAAAACCTCTGCTATACGGCTCATGCAGCACCTCCTGCTAAAAGACCGGCTACGGTCTCTACATCTTTATCTCCCCGGCCGGAGAGGTTGATTACTACTATATCCTTACGGGACAACCTGGGCACAATCTTGGCGGCGTAGGCGATGGCATGCGCACTCTCCAAGGCAGGGATAATCCCCTCGGTCTCGGAAAGGAGCTTAAAACCTTCCAATGCCTCGGCATCCGTTACCGAGACGTATTCCGCGCGCTTGCTATCCTGATAATGGGCGTGTTCCGGCCCCACACCGGGATAGTCAAGACCCGCAGCTACGGAATGGGTATCTCTGATCTGGCCGTCAGCGGTCTGAAGCAGGTAGCTCATAGCCCCATGCAGAACGCCGATGCTTCCGGCACCGAGGGTAGCCGAGTGCTGCCCGGAGGGGATGCCCTCCCCACCCGCCTCCACGCCGATCAAGCGGACCGGGTCACTTCGGAAGGGATAAAAGATGCCCATAGCATTACTCCCGCCGCCCACGCAGGCTATAATAACATCGGGAAGGCGTCCCTCTTTTTTTAGGATTTGCCGCCGCGTCTCCTGACCGATTACCGATTGGAAGTCACGGACTATCATGGGATAAGGATGCGGCCCCACCACCGAGCCGATCACATAATGGGTATTTTGAACGTTGGTTACCCAGTCCCGGATAGCCTCGTTAATAGCGTCCTTCAGGGTCTTGCTGCCCTGTTCCACAGGTATGACCTTGGCACCGAGTAGCTGCATACGAAAGACATTCATGGCCTGTCTCTTGATGTCCACCGCGCCCATATAGACATCGCACTCCAGGCCCAAAAGGGCCGCAGCGGTGGCCGTGGCCACGCCGTGCTGTCCGGCTCCGGTCTCGGCAATAACCCGCTTTTTGCCCATTTTCCTGGCCAGCAAGACCTGGCCCAAGGTATTATTTATCTTGTGTGCCCCGGTGTGGGTCAAGTCTTCCCGCTTTAAATAGACCCTGGCCCTTTTTAGTTTCTCCGTAAGACGCTTGCAGAAGTAAAGCGGGGTTGGCCTGCCCGTGTATTCCGTAAGGTAGAAGCGGAGCTCTTCCTTAAAGGACCTGTCTTTCCGGTAGTAGTGATATTTTTTCCCGAGTTCCATAAGGGCCGGCATCAATGTTTCCGGGACAAAACGTCCCCCAAACATGCCAAAATGCCCTCTTTTGTCTGGAAGCATTATGCTTACCTCCTTTAGAAAGAATACAGAAGACAGAATTCAGAAGACGGGCTGATTATATGATTTACGCCTGCTGCGCCCGTTCTATAAACAGCTGTATCTTATCATGATCCTTCTTGCCCGGCGACATCTCCACGCCGCTGCTCACATCAACCGCATAGGGCCTAACAGCCCGGATGGCAGCCTCGACATTATCCGGGTTAAGGCCGCCGGCCAGGATAACCGGCCCGATCTTTCCGGCCTCTTTAGCCATAGTCCAATCAAAGGCCTGCCCGGTACCGCCGGCAAGCGCGGGGTGATAGGTGTCTAAAAGAAATGCGCTTACCTTACCCTGGTACGGTTCCATACGTTCGATATCTTCTCTCTGACTTATGCGAAATGCCTTAATTACAGGACGGGTAAATCCCGCACAATACTCAGGAGATTCCGACCCGTGGAACTGCAAGACCGTCAACCGGCAAAAATCAGCTATCTCCTCTACCACGCTCTTTTCTTCATCCACGAAAACCCCGACCAAATGCACAAAGGGAGGCAGGGCATGGACGATCTTCCGGGCCCGTTCTTTCTCCACCCGGCGGGGGCTTTCGGCAAATACCAGCCCTATGGCGTCTGCCCCAAGGGCCTGGGCCGCCAACGCATCCTCAATATTAGTGATACCACACACCTTTATCCTGATCACTTTTTCCTAACAGCTCCATAATCGCTTTTGTCCTGTCCGGGGCTCGCATCAAGGTCTCTCCGATCAAGACCGCCTGTATCCCGGCCTCTTCCAGCCGGACAATGTCGGAACGGGTTTTAATCCCGCTTTCACTGACTATTATCTTCCCCGCCGGTATCTTGCGGCAAAGGTTAAAGGTGGCTTCCAGCGATACTGTAAAGTCCTTGAGGTTCCGGTTATTGATCCCGATCACGCCGGCTCCGGTCTCCAGTACCCGATGGAGTTCATGCTCATCATGCACCTCAACCAGGGCCTCCATCCCCAGCCCATGTGTCAAATCAAGAAACGACTTCAGCTCTCTGTTTCCCAGGATGGCGGCAATGAGCAGGATGGCATCCGCCCCGTAGGCCCTGGCCTCATAGACCTGGTAGGGGTCTATGAGGAAATCTTTACGAAGCACGGGAAGCGAGACCGTCCGCCTGACCTGGGGCAGAAAGGCAATGTCACCGGCAAAAAATTCCCTGTCCGTCAATACCGAAATGGCCGCTGCCCCACCCATCTCATATTCCATAGCAACAGACGACGGGTCTATGTTACCGGCTATCATGCCGGCAGAGGGTGAAGCCCGCTTTATCTCGGCAATTATATTTATTCCGCCACCCGCAGTAAGAGCGCTGCTCAATGAACGCGGTGCTGCCAAGCGACCTATCTCCTGCATCAAGACAGGAATGGGTTCTTCCTCCCTACGCCGGGCCACCTCAAGTCTCTTATGGGCAACGATTTTATCTAAAATCATAGTAATCAAGCCTTCAGCTTTCAGCGGTCAGCTATCAGCCATGATCTTTTCTATCTCTCATCTCATGCCGCTTTCCGGGAAAACGTGATGTATTCCTCAAGCTTTTTGCCTGCTGCACCGCTATCTATGAGTTCCTCGGCCATCCTTACACCTTCGGACATGTCTCTCGCCTTGCCGCTGATAGCCAAGGCGGCAGCCGCATTAAGAACCACCATATCCCGGCAGGCCCCTTTTTCACCGGCAAAAATAGACCGCACAATCTGTGCGTTTTTTGCCGCATCGCCACCAATAATCTCCGCCGGAGTAGCCCTTTTGAGGCCAAAATCATCCGGCTGCACGACATAATCGCGGACAGCGCCTCCTTTGAGTTCGCTTACCCGGGTAGGCCCAACTATACTCAGCTCGTCATACCCGCCTTCACCAAAGACCACCATAGCCGCCTTGCACCCCAGATTTTTCAGCACCGAGGCCAAGGTATTCGCCAGACTGCCATCATAGACCCCGAGGACCTGAACATTGGCCCCGGCCGGATTGGTCAGAGGCCCAAGAATGTTGAATATGGTACGCAGTCCTATCTCCCTTCGGGGACCGATGGCGTGTTTCATGGCCAGGTGTAATTTGGGAGCGAAAAGAAAGCCAAAACCAACCTTACCTATGCAGGCGGCCACGAGTGAAGGTGAAATATCTAAGTTGGCCCCCAGCGCCTCCAGGACATCGGCGCTCCCACAACGGGATGAGACCGCACGATTTCCATGTTTCGCCACTTTCACTCCCGATGCGGCTATTACAAAGGCAGCGGTTGTAGAAACATTGAAGGTATTAGAGGCGTCACCGCCGGTGCCGACGATATCCACCACTATCTCTGCCTCAACCTTAATCTGAGTGGCTTTTTCCCGCATTACGCGGGCTGCTCCGGTTATCTCCGCTACAGATTCACCCTTCATGCGGAGCGCCGTGATAAAGGCCCCTATCTGGGCCGGCGTACAGGCGCCGCTCATAATCTCTTCCATAACCGCCGTCATTTCCTCTTCGCTTAAGTCCTGGCGGTTAACTACCCGAGCCAGCGTTTCCTTGATCACAGTCATCTCCTCCCCCCGGACAGTCTTGTAAAATTCTTCAGGAGCCCCGGTCCCTCTCTGGTCAGGATTGATTCGGGGTGGAATTGTACCCCCTCTATGATAAGCTCTTTGTGCCGAAGGCCCATGATTTCTCCCTCTTCGGTCCAGGCGGTTATCTCCAGACAATCGGGCAGGGACTCTTTCTCTACAATAAGCGAGTGATAGCGCGTGGCCTCAAAGGGCAGCGGCAGCCCCTCAAAAATCGTTTGCCCGTCGTGATAGATCAAAGAGGTCTTGCCGTGCATGAGCCTTTCGGCGCGCGCTATGCGGCCGCCAAAGGCCGCGCCTATGGACTGATGCCCCAGGCAGACCCCGAGTATGGGCAGCCGGCCGGCAAAATACCGGATAGCTGTCACGGAAATGCCAGCCTCTTCCGGAGAACACGGCCCGGGAGAAATGACCAGGTGTGAGGGAGAAAGTCTTTCAATCCCCTTGAGGCCGATCTTATCGTTGCGCTCCACGATCAGGTCTTCACCCATCTCGCCAAAGGCCTGGACGAGATTATAAGTAAAGGAATCATAATTATCGAGGATGAATATCATCGCCTATTCCAATCCCTTTTTTGCCCATTCGATAGCCCTCAGCATACCGCGCGCCTTGTTTACCGTCTCCTGATATTCCTTATCCGGATCGGAATCAGCTACGATCCCCGCCCCGGCCTGGACACTTATCCGTCCATTTTTAATGAGCAGCGTGCGGATGGCGATACACAGGTCCATGTTGCCGGAAAAGCTGAAATAACCAACCGCACCGGCGTACGGCCCGCGGCGGTCGGGCTCCAGTTCTTCAATGATCTCCATGGCCCGCACCTTTGGGGCGCCGCTTACCGTGCCGGCCGGAAACGTAGCGGAGAAAACGTCAAAGGCATCCTTGCCTTCTTTTAACAGGCCGCGCACATTGGAAACTATATGCATGACGTGTGAATACCGTTCAATAGCCATCAGTTCGTTTACTTCTACGCTGCCGTATCCGGCTACCCGGCCCACATCATTTCGCCCCAGGTCAACCAGCATTATATGCTCGGCCCGTTCCTTGGGATCGTTCAGGAGTTCTTGTTCCAGCCTGCGATCTTCTTCCTCGTTTGTTCCGCGGGGCCGCGTCCCGGCAATGGGCCGGACTTCTATTTTCCGGTTCTCCAGCCGTACCAGGACCTCCGGTGAAGAACCGATCAGATATTCGTCATCAAAACGGAGGTAAAAGAGGTACGGCGAGGGATTTATCTTACGCAACGCCCGATAAACCGAAAAGGGATCTCCTTGCCACGTCGTCTGAAAGCGCTGGGCCAACACCACCTGAATGATGTCTCCCGCCCGGATATACTCCTTGGCCTTTCCGACCATACACTTAAAGTCCTCAGGCGGCATGTTGGCCGATACCGGAAGATCATCCTGGGGAATATCCTCCGGCTGCGAAACCGGTGCCCTGCGCAGTCTGTCAACAATGCCGTCTATCCCGGCTATGGCCTGATCATAAAGCGATTGCAGATCATCGCCTTCCTTGATGCGCACATTCGTTATGACCCTAAGAGACTGGTTGAAGGTGTCGTAGATGAGGATCTGGTCACATATTACAAAGACCATATCGTGGAAGCCAAGCACGTCCGGATTGATCTCCGGAATAGCCTCTATAAAGCGTACGGTGTCATAACCCAGGTAACCCACGGCGCCGCCAAAAAAACGGGGCAGGCCGTCAAATACCACGGGTTTGTAAGCCGACAAGACCTTGCGCAGGAACAGGATAGGATCCCCGGTTTCAGTATGGACCTCACCGGCGGCATTGAGGCGTTCCAATCTGTCGCCTTTGGCCCGGATTATGACCGAGGGGTTCAGGCCGATGAAACTATAACGCCCCCATTTTTCCCCGCCCTCCATGCTCTCCAGGAGAAAGGAATATTTTCCCTCTTCCAGCTTACGGTAAATGGAAAGAGGGGTCTCCATATCCGCAAGGATGTCCCGATAGACCGGAATGAGATTTCCTTGCTGAGCAAGCTTATTAAATTGTTCAAAGGTTGGTGAATACATTTTACCTTTTAAAAAACAACTATTCAGCCACTAAGACGCCAAGGCGTCAACATTAGGGATTTCTTTCTTTTGTGTCTTGGTGCCTTGGTGGCTAATTGAGCAGTTACAATAAAAAAACCGCAGGTCATTTTGAGATGACCCACGGTTTATTGAACGGCACGTATGTTAATAACCGGGAAGTGGGTACACCTCACCCTATATCAACCCACTCCACCACCAGCGTAAAATTATGCCGTCATAAATTTTCATATTAGGTTACGTTTACCAGACTCAAGACTGTGTGTCAATAAATAAAATATGGCACCCCGCGGCAAGCCGCGGGGATTCTGCAAAGGGTTTCGCTAACATGGCTGCTTCCTTCTTTTGTCCTGATCTCAAATTTGAAATTTCAAATCCTACGGCATTATCCTCAAAAGAGCAAGATACGAATGCTCCGTGGCCTTTCGTGCGGTAACCGAGCAAAACGTCCCTATGGCTGCGGCTATCAGGGGATTTAAGCTGAGGTTAAAGGCCCCGTTGATTATACCTTCAACGGCCGGGAGCAACGAGGCCTCCGCCAGGTCTCCAAATGAATTAAACCAGCCTATGAGCTTCTTAATGGAATCCGACTGATACTGCTGAACAAGCCTGACGTAGCGGGGCCTGAGATCATACAGTGCGTCGCCGGTAGTTTCTCCGACGATCCTGGTTATATCCCGGATATAACGTTCGGCATTGATCTGGTCACCGATTCCCCTTGCGTCCTCCAAATTGCGGACATTAGGGAACTGAGGCCGCATAATCAGATCCCCGGATACGGTTTTGTATCCGTCCCGTGCAAAGAAATACTGATTAAGGCTCTCTGCATAATCTTCCATCTGAAGCCTTTCGAAGTTCTTTAGGACGGTGACAAACGATAAAACCAGACCTATTTCCATGTGGATGATACCACGCAAGACGTCGGGTGCCTTTTTAAACTGTTCGACCGTGACCAGCTCCCTGAAGTTGTCAACAAAGTTATCGAAACTCGTACTGTTGATAAGCTCCTTAAAATCATTTTGTAACTCTTTGGTAACGCCAGCGAGAAGGCTCTCCGCCCCCTTCAGGGCATTTATTTCGTTTATAAGCAGGCAGAAGTCAGCTCTGATTGATACGGGAAAATCTTTACCTGACCTTAATTCCTCGTCCAGATTCCCTTTTATTAGTTCCGCACTTTTCTCCTTGACGCTGTTGAAAAAACGATCCTGAAAATCAGCGAGTCCCTTGATACCGATCATCTCCTCTCCTCCTGCCTACGGCAAGCCGTAGGCCTGTTGTTTCCCGGTTACGGGAAAGATTAGTCCTGCGTCATCCGGAAGTGTGTCTTACAACTTGGAACCACGTTGTTTCATCTGATTAATCTCTGCCAGCATACGCTGCGATAAGTTAACGGTCATATCAGAAATCTTATTGATCATATCCAGACATTCTTCAGGCGTTCCTTGACCTCGTGCCGTCAGCATGTAAAACGCAACATCCAAGTGGTCCCGTTCTTTCTTGATATCGTCCCACATTGTCTGGAGCTTCTTGTCCGTAAAAAAAGTCTTGATGCGGATCGTATGTATCCGGAAATTATTTTCCCATTTCATCTGCGCTTCGTTGTAGTTGAGGATTTCTTCCTCCCTTTGCTTTGCCGGTACCTGTTTCATATACCCTACTGTCACATCCTGAGAGTGTGTCAGAATCTCTGCAACAGACCTATTAATCTCCTCCAGGATTTTGTATTTCTGTTCCAGCTCCTTATCAAATTTGGCGCTCTCTGCCGTGAACCGTTGTTGAAAGAGCCAGTTCTTCTGCTGCCACTTAGAGGCTATATACTGGACGAGAAGCCCGCTGATTATGGCCCCTGCGATAAGAAGCCCGAAAGGTGAGTTGAGAAACTCCGCTAGTTTTTTCATCCTCTCAGCGCCCCTTGAATTCGTCTCTATGACAACGGATGGGCATGGTGTCTGTGGCGACAAAACAGATATTGCAGTTGTCGCATCTGGCAACTGAGCTCTCCCCTGTCTTGAACTTATTTGCCAGATCCGGCTCAAGCAGAAGCGGCCTCGCCATAGAGACGAAATCCGTCTTGCCCTCCCTGATAGCCGCCTCCATAAAGGCCTTTGACCTCATACCCCCTACCGTAATAACAGGTAACGAGACCGCCTTCTTTACCCTGGCCGCGGTCTCCAGATTATAGCCTTCCCTGAAGGGCGGCTGGACTTTGGAAAGCACCGGGGCGACCGCGTGTCTTATGAGAAATTTGGCCACCCTCCCCATCTTACAGTACGGTCTCAGATATTTGAGGATACCTTCGGTTGGAAATTTACCCCGCGCCATGTAGAAACTGTCCTCGTTGCTTCCGGCGCTGAGCTCGATGGCGTCGCAACAACCCGTGTCTTCCACCATTCTTGAAAAACGAACACATTCATCGGGTCTTATCCCGTCCCGGGCTTTTTCGAATGAGTTCAGTTTAATAAAGACCGGGTAGTCCCGGCTCACGGTATCCCGCACGGCCCGAAGGGTCTCGCCCACTATTCTAAACCTGTTCTCCATGTGTCCTCCCCACCGGTCGGTCCTTTTATTGGAATGCCTTGACAGAAAAGTGGACAGGAGATAGCCGTGCGCGGCGTGTATCTGCACACCGTCATATCCGGCAGTCTTCGCCCTTCGGGCGGCCGCGGCAAAATTTTCGATGATCTCAGCGATTTCAGGTTCAGACAGTTCCCGGGGCACCTCTTTATAAAAACGGTTCGGAACAGACGAGGGCGACACCAGTGTGGCTTCGCCTGTTTCCGAGGATAGTGTCTGCCTTCCGCAATGGGCGATCTGAAGCACTATCTTCCCTTCGATGTTGTGTATATTATTGACCATAGTCCTGTGCGCAGGTATCAGGTCGTCTGAGTCGATCATTGTCATGTGGTAGAGAGCGCTCTTGCCATTCTGCATCATACCTGCGTAACCGGTAATAATTAGCCCGATGCCGCCTTCTATAACCCGCTTATAAAATTGAAATTGTCTCTCTGTCGGGGCGCCTCTCCTGTCCGCAAGTCCCTCATGAGAGGCAGAACGTATCATTCTGTTTTTTAATTCAAGCGATCCTATCCTGCCGGGGCTAAACAACACATCCATGGTTCCTCACGCTACAACTCCATAATCTTTGACTTCCTTTTTAACCACAGACCGAAAAAGACCGAGGCTGTAATGAAGTAGCCCATGGCGCCAAGCCATGAAAAGAAGAAAAAAGGCGTGCCGAACGTTGCAGACTGCCTTGGAAAGGCGTGGTACTGAGCGTAAGTGCCTATGTAATACCAGGTAAACGGCCACAGAAAAAAGGGCAGCAGAGTTGCAATCACGCTGGCGACACACAGTCTTTTTACCGTCCGGTCTTTACCCTGCCTGTAAAGCCAGTGGGCAAGCATATAACTGGCGCACCCTATCACTACCATGGCCATGTAAAAGCCTACATAAAAGAGCGTAACAGATTGATTTCCGGCAGGTTTTTCCACCCATTCCCACCGGTACATACATTCCCAGGCCGGCCAGCAGATGAGGAGAAAAATTCCCGTGGGAGCAAACAGGAGGGCGAAATATGCGGCCATAGGCCCCATCAGCCTGTGCATGAAAAGGCGTTTCTCCCTTTTGAGATATCCCCTGCTCAAAAAGGCGAAAATCTGGCTCGCTGCAAATGCCCCCGGCAAATCCACCTGCACCATAACGCCTCTCTCTGTACCGAATTCTCCTTTGCTATGACAGTAAGCGTCTTGGCCAATGGCGAGAAAATAGCGGTCCCCTTGCCCACGTTATTCAGATAACATAATACATGACGTCCCCGGGACAGGAATATCACCGGTTATTTTCAGAAAGGCAAAAAAGGCCTCCGGCCACTTACTTTGAAAGGCAAACAGCCTCCCCATTATCCCATGCAAGATAACACGGCTCCTCACGTCAGGTAATATCTGGGGGTACTTGTGGCTCAGTCTCGTAGCCAGGGCTACGGCATCAATATAGTCTCTGTCTCCCAGAAATGTGGCGTCCTGCAATTCTCCAGTCTCAAAAGAAAAACATGACTGCCCGAAGTTGACGGCCGCAGCGCAAAATAATCTGAGGCCGTCCCGGGCTCTATCCGGGAGCGGGGCAGGGGTAAGTAAGGCCACCTGAGCCTCATCTTTAAATCTTCTTATAATCTCCAGCCAATGCTTTTTGGCCTCCCGGAGGTTTCCCTTTAAACGCCATAACTCGGCTTGACAGGAGAGTATATCTTCATAATTAGTGCCGGTCTTATCTGCTGCCTTAAGGTGCTCTTCAGCCCTGGATATAAGGGTGTCCGGCCGTAGATGCGCCGAGGCGTGCGAAAAGTCTAAATTATTTGGGCCTGATTTAAAGTACCCGTAGAGATCCAGGAAAGCTCTGGCCAGTGTAATATGATCAAGGGCAGAGAGTAAATCATACTCCAATCCCTGTAACCTTGGATTTGCCGGGGCCAGCCCTAAACTATCAGCCCGGTCGGAGATGCGCCGGGGCGTAGCGGCCTTACCTTTTTCCTTTTTTTCAATCTCATCTATCTGGTAGAAAAATCTGTATGCGGCCGTAATCCCTTGTCCCGATCCGGTATTCTTCAGCACTTCAACGGCGGTATGGGCCATGATTCGGGCGTCTTCGGTACATCCGGCCCTAAGGCACAAGTCAGCATAGCGCAGGAGCAGTCGCCCCAGTTCTTCCAACTCCATGTTATATCTCCACAATTCTCAGGCCTTGAATTCTCCGGTATCCACCCATTCCTTCTTAAGAATAGACCAAAAGTCCTCGGCCAGTCCTCTAAGTACGTATTCATACGGCAGCCAGCCATAGCCTGCATCTCCCCAGCCTGTGCCCCACGAGTTCCGAATGAGAAGGGCGCCGGCAGTTTCGACCCCGCATTTACCCGTATTTTTAATCTTCACCTTATCATCGTAACCAACGGCTACAATAGCGTGGCCGCCTTCTATCCTTTCTCCCCGGCAGGGAAATGGGATTTTACCTGTCTTGTCCGCCTGCTCAATGGAGCTATAGACTGTGAACCCGAACATAGAGGGATGACCTACGGCCAGGTAAGTTTTTATTCGATCAAGCAGGGCATCTCCCGGCGTCCCGGGCGGGTCGTGGCGGTAATATTGAATAGCCTGATAGTTTTGGGCAAAGGCATAACAGAAGGCCGGCGGCTCTTTGTCAAAATCGGCGATGGCGTAAGGCCAGTACTCTTCAGGCGGTACGCCAAAAAGGACCAATGCGCCCATAGTGCTCCGCAAAAACGCCCCGGTATCCCCGGTCCAGTGGAGAAGATTGCGGGTGGCTTTGTAAAGAAATAGCCGGGAGGCATCGATATGCCTTCCAAGGGCGCGCCTCTCGTAATATTCTACAATCCCCACACCCGCATGGGCCGTGCATGACCCGAGGGCCCCCTGATCCTCAATGGCTGAACACCACGGCCTTAAATCGACGGCGGTAGGCTGCTTCACCCTGGCCTTCAGAACGCCGGTGGGCGCCAGCACTTTGCTGATCTTTTCCTGCTCCTGTGTATAGTCCCTGAAATCAGGATAGTCAGGTAGCCACCCCAGAGCTGATTTGTCAAATTTACTCATACCGTTCCCTCCTTATGGAACAATGATTTTAAATATTGCTATTTCATGAGGCTGCAAGTCGGTGCGGACTATATGCCGTCCGCTTACCTCGCTTATCTTTACTCTTGACCGCGCGTCCAGAAGGTTAACCATTTCTTTACCAATGGGAGAAAGGCTGCTATCTACGGTTACAAAGTCACTCCTTGGCTTCATATCCAGATTCATGGTCACGAGTATCTCGGTGCTGTCGAGAATACGGGAATAGGCCAGGGTAGAACGGCCGTCGATAGGATAGCCAAAATCGATGCCGTTTCCTGATATCTCCCGGAAGTATTGTCTTCCATAACGCAGAGCAGGCTCTTCCCCTCTTATCCCTGCGATACGGGATATATCTTTATAGATGGGGTTATCCGGGTTAAAGAAATGATGCCCTGTAGTATTGAAGGCCCCCCAGCGGCCGCCGAACATACATTCACGTATGTACTTATCATGGTCACCTCCGCCGTCGAACCCCTGCTCTGTCCCATAATAGAGGCAGGGGATACCGATGCTTGTAAGCAGGTAACCTATGGCCAGAACAGCCTGTCTCTGGAGGGGATCGTTATGGAGAAATCTGGCCCTTGGCGAGCGGCCAATCTGGTCGTGGTTATCAATAAAAGTCACAAAATATTCGCCGGCCCGACCGTGGTCGCTATATAATTCCCGGAATCCTTCATATCTTTTCCTGAGTTCGGCCGGATTTGTAAATCCCTTTATTACCCCTTCCAGTATCCCCCACAAGGGAAAGTCAAGGGCGGCGTCCAGGGAAGGAAAACGTTCGTTAGTGCCCGGGATGCGGGCATTTCTGCCGATATACTGGTCGATAAAACGGTCGTCTCCGATGATCTCTCCAAAGAATAGGAAATTCTTTTTGCCGATGTACTGGGCATATTCCCTTATGGCCGCGCAAAATAGAGCAGTGCTTGACTCTTCCAGGTGCTTTACCGCATCGAGTCGGTAGCCATCCACATCGGTGACGGCAATCCAGTGCTTATGTATGTCGATGAGGGCTCGCAGTACTTCACGGCTTGAGGTATCAAGCTCTTTCAGAGTACAAAAGTCGCCGTCCCTCGCCTCCGGGAATGTGTCCCAGTTTCGGATCTCGCCCTTTCGCCTGTACCACTCGGGATTCTGGAATTCTACCGGCCAGACCGCATCATCCGGCCACTCGATCCCTGAACCAGGGGTAACTTCCCGCCAGAAACCAAAGGGAAATCTCTGCCCCCCACAGTATTCGTAGCGGTAGCCTCCCGGATAGGCCCAGTTGTCGCCGGTATGGTTCAAGACTATATCGAGAATTACATACATCCCCATCTTGTGGGCTTTTTTTACCAGGGTCTGTAAGTCTTTAACCGACCCAAGGCGCGGGTCAATATCGAGAAAATTCTGGATGCCGTAGCCATGGTAGGTGTTAAGCTCTGTGCGGTTTTTGAATATAGGGCTGAGCCATACGGCCGTACAGCCCAGGCCTTTTATATAGTCGAGTCTCTCAGTAATACCTTTCAGTGTCCCGCCCTGCCATTTTTCGCCTTCTTCATCATTTCTGCCGGTGGACGTTGAGCCAGGTACGAATGGAGGGATATCACCTTTCCCGCTGTTAAACCGGTCCACCAGGAGAAAATAAACGAACTGGTCCCGCCAATCTAAAGGAGAGGGGAAGACCCGGCTCGCCGGTTTAAACCTTATTTCGGAAAGCTTTTTAGGCTTGTCGGACATTTTTATTCACCATATCCAGGCCATTGCAGGGGTTGCCGGTCTCGCGGCACTGCATAACAATATCTTCAAGCGCTTCCGGCAACCCCATAATCATAGTTTTTTTAATCTCCCAGTGGAAGCGGAGTCAGCTTCTCAAATACCTTGCCCTCCTGGGTGATATAGAGAGTGACTCTGTCCACCATAACCTCCCATAAGGGCATAAACCGGCTTTGGGTCTGCTCCGAAGGTTGAAACATGAGCTGGGCCTGAACTCTTAGCCGCTTATCCTTGCAGGCGCACAGGTAGTTGCGGGCAATCCGTATGGCCTGATCCCTGGAGAGGTACTTGAGAGGTCTTTGAAAGACACCCACCTCCTGAAAACTCCCATCGTACGCATTTACAAGGATCGCTCCCTGGCTTAGTTCCCCTTCACTATAGCCCAGGGGGACCAGGAAATACCCCTTGCGTTTTGGATTCACCAGGAGCGGCTGAAGTCCCTTGGTCTGCCGCAGTACGGCATAGGGCGCCCGTTTTTCCAGGCGAAGTTCCTTAAACCATCTCATGGCATGCTCTTTGGCGGCGCCCTCAGAGATTATACGTCCTTCTTCCACCTGCCTGGGCGCCTTGGCTACACCCTCTTTGGCGGGCGGTTCAATTACGGCGACATAGTTGCCGTTCCACTTACTGGCCGCGATATTGCCCGGCGTGTACCAGTAATTGGCGTACCAGTTGGCTCCGGTCATTAAGGATCGCACGCCGCCGGAAGAGGCCGTCGGACAGGGAAAGTTTCCAGGATCAACAATCTCGATCGACTGGAGATTTATTGTAGCATTTGTAGTAGGATTCACATCTGTTGTGAAGCCGTCAATCATGACCCAATGCTGAAAGCCATAGACCAATACGGCCGTCGGGAACTGTCGTCTGGTCATCCAATAGCTGACAGAGTACATCAACGACTGGGCATTGGAGTTGGCATAGATATTCCAACTCACCCCGGGGTCCCCGCCAAGCTCCATAAGTGTATCCCTCAGCCCATCAGGGTCTGTGGCCCAGTTTACCGCCAGGTCATCCCTGTGGGCCTGAATCCTGTTCCAGATATGCGTTTGCGTAAATGGATGTTCGGTTCCGCCCGGATATCCTTCCAGGATCATCTGTGTAGTGGCCGCACCACACCAGATATTTGTTTCCTGACAATATGAAGGGACAGTATTTGGGGTTTCCAGGTATACGTCGTGCTGGGCAAAAACACTGCCTGCCATTGCCAGTACCATTAATCCAATGAACACCAGACTTCTTAAAAACCTCGGCTTATGCATAGCTTTTTACCTCCTTCTTATTTGAAATCCTCCGGTTATTATGTCTCATCGCCTGTCTCCGGGGCTAGGGCGAAGGCGCGGACCGCGTCCGCATCATATTCGTCAAGCCGCCGCCAGCCATTGGTGGCCTTGGCATCCACGTTCAGAACCTCGGCAAAGGCGGCCTCCGCACACGGCCCCAGCAGGCGGCCGGTTGGAAAATCATGCTGGAAGTTGCCGTTGCCGTCGCCCGTGTAACTGTGGTCCGACGGAGCCGTGGTCTTATCCGCTACAGAGCCGGCCGCCACCTCGCCACCGACGTTGCTCACCGGAGTGGCGCCGCGTGTGACCGAAAAAGAGAATGTGGCAAAATTGGCCGTATGCACGGCGTGGAAGGCGATGTGCACCGGGGTGGAATCGCCCGGCGTGTAGCGGAGGAATCCGCACACGTCACCTGCCGAAACGCCGCCAATAGTCGGCGCGTCAATGATAGCCGTGCACTTCCGGTTGTCTATGTGCAGATAAAAGACAAAACCATCGCTCTCGATTTCGGCGGCATCAGCCAGCCGGGTCTCGATGGTCACGCCATCATCTGCCACGCCCGTAGGCACAATAAACTGAAAGGTCCCCGGCCCGGAAGTGACACGGTTGCCTGCCTGGTCATAGACCTCCAGCTTTATCTTGTACTTACCGGCCGAGGTGTCCACGCCCCCGGGCAGGCCGGGTGAATTCAGAAAGCCGGTGTAGATGTCGCCGAACCAGTCATCGGTGGGCCAGTAATTGGTGCCACCTGGGATAAAATCGCCACACTCGGATGGATCATGCGGTTTGAAACGGTACAGGTTCTTGCCGTCCACCCCCTTTGGCCCCAGGGTGCAGACCGGGAAGGTAGGCAGCTTTCCCGGCATTTCCTTGACGTAGTGACGCACCACAGGTTCGCTGAAATCGTGCCACTCGGCTTCGCCTTCTTTTTTGTAGCGCCAGCGGTAGTAATACAGGGCAGGGGTGGGAATGCTGCTGGCGTAACCATGACGGAAACCGAGCCAGCCGCCGAACGGGGCATCTACGATGCTTCCGTAATCGGTGAGACCACGCTTAGTGGGATCCGGATCAGCCACATGCCATGTTAGGTTCTTTTGCCAGTTAGGCTTGATCCGATCCAGACTGATGCCGCCCACGGCATAAGGCATCACCCAGAGAGAGACGCCGGCCGGCACTTCTACAGGATCCGTCGGCACGCAGACCCTGGCCGCCGGATCGGTGACCTCAAGGGTTACCTCACTCCCGCATTCGTAGTTCCAGTAGGTGTGACATGCCACCCCCGGGTCGTATAAGGTGTGCAAAGCGCCATCGATACACTGCATCACCTTGAAGTAGAGATCGGGCTTATCACCGCCACAGGGATACGAGACGGTCGTCTGAAAGCGACCCTGTTCATCCGTGCAGGCACACTTGATCAGGTCCGTGTGGAAATAGGAGTAAAGCCATTCCCAGAGACAGGCGAAACGGACCAGTATGTCTGCCTTGGCAACCAGGGCCGACCGCAGTTCAGTGGCGGATACGGCGAGGAGGATTGGTTCAAGCTCCGTCTGTATCTGACTATTTATGGGGGTAATTACTGTTCCCTTTCCAAGGGCCTCAATCGGAGGTTCAGGTTGGGGGTTAATGGCCACGGCTGAGACAGCTTCGAGAGAGGAGATGCCGGACATTTGGGTACGTTCGGGTGGCGGGGGCGGCGGAGACGGCCAAACCCTGGGTTTGTATTCAAACGGCAATTCTTCGGGAGGCCACTGCCTGAAGCGGCGCCACAGATCATCCCTCAGCCGGAAAAGGTCACGCTCCGGCAGACGCGCAATCAATTTAGGAAACTTGTCCACCTCATAGATCTTGACGCAGGCGTGACAGACACCCAGGTCTTTGGTTGTGCCGTCCGGCAGGGCCATGCGTTTGACTACTCTACCCTGCACCGTACATAAACATCGAAGCCACTTTGTCCAGTCATGGGGAAAAACCGCTACACTGAGCACCTCGTGCTCCGTATGCATACGGGCGCGCTTCTCGTATGCCCCCCTCTGTACGAGGACGGCTGACGATGGTACTTCCTTTTGTTCCTTGCCCCTGCGCATCAGTATGGCCATCCAGGATGGCACATCTTCGTCTTCCGCAGCCAGGGGTGGACCGAGAATGGCTCGTACGGTTGTACCTCGCAACCCTATGGGTAGATCCAGCCTGACCTCGGCCTGCTCGCCCTTTGGTAGTTTGGCAGCGGTAAGAAACTGGCCGGTCTGGTCAAAGGCGTAAACCACGACCTCCGGAAGCTCCTTGCCTTTAGCCTGTTCCAGACGCACCTTGACGGTCAGCGTCAACTCATTCTTTTTTTTACCTTTTTCATTCATTTTTTTACCCCCTTCATGGTTCGGTGAATGACGGTTCCATAGGCTCGGTAACTTCGTAATCACGCTCCCAGCCTTCGTGCTGAAGCGTTATGGACTCAAACGCCACGGAGCTGTCGTTGGCATTGAGCTCACTCAAGGCCACGTATTCAGAAGGCCAGCAACGATATACCGTGAAGGCCATAGCAAGCTGCCCGGCCTCATTGTAAAGCTCTATAATTATATCCTTCCGGAAGTCCTTTAGAGAGACTTCCGCCCCTGATCCTGCCCCGGGGTTCCAGACTTTATTGGCCCACTTCTCGAATTCCGGGTCGTGTGTCCGGCCTCTGCCGAGAATAATGGGCTCGTATACGGTTTGTGCCGGCGATTTATGGACGGTATTAGGACTCCCACCCTCGCGGTGGGTCACGACCTCGGTTATCCGCTTAAGGGCGCTTACCTTTGAGACTCCGGCAATATATTTCCCATCCCACTTGATACGGAATTTGAATTGCTTATAAGGATCACACCGGTGTGGATTAACGACAAATTCTGTCATGTTTTCACCTCCTGGAGAGTATTCATTCTTGGGCCTTTCAAAATCTGCGCTCCGCTTTCCCCCGTCATTTTACACCTGCGCCTGGCCGTTCTTTATACCTGCCGTAATCACCCTACCTGTCCATACAGTACTGGAAGTGCATGGCGTCCGGTTTTGACCATCTTCCGCCCCAAATGAAGCCAACGTCCTCAAAGCAGGCGGCGAACTCTTTCGACATTTCGAAGTCTCTTTGCCCAAAGGCATTCCAGGCGGCATTTACATCTATGGCTATGGCCCAGGAGTGGACGGACCAGGTGGACCCGCCCCGTTTCAGTCTGGGGTTAAAACACCCGTCAAAGGTCTTGAGATCATTTGATAAGCCGCGCCCGGCCAGGTTTTTAAAGGCCAGCCGCAATTGCGGAACTATAAGGCGGTGGGTCCGGAACCCGAACCAGTCTGTATGTTCAAATATCCTTATGGTCTCTGTCGCGGTCTTGTAATAGACGTGGCGGAAGGCATCTTTCCATTCCGACAGGTCGCAGCGCACCAGGTTATGTTCAGACCAGCCGGCCAATCTGAAGTCTCCGAAGATATCGAAGCATAATGCCTCAGAAGGCGGTGTATCCAGAGAAGTGGCTGTTTCGGGTATGGCCTCTGCAAACAGGGCCTGCCAGGTCTGATTGCCTACGATACCATCGGCATCTATCTTCTTATCCTGCTGGAATCTTAAAACCGCCTTTTCCGTATTCG
This sequence comes from Desulfovibrionales bacterium, assembly GCA_028715605.1. Taxonomy (NCBI): domain Bacteria; kingdom Pseudomonadati; phylum Thermodesulfobacteriota; class Desulfovibrionia; order Desulfovibrionales; species Desulfovibrionales bacterium. The sequence goes on along the minus strand of JAQURM010000003.1, from coordinate 129,609 downwards.
GCCCGAAAAAGCCGTCAACCTCCCCGGCTTCATAACCCAGTTCATTAAGTCTTTCCTGTAGGTTTTTTACCAGGCGGCCCTGGCTCCCTCTTTTGAGAAACATATAGCCACCTTTTGACGGAATTTAATACAGCAGCTTAAACCGTTTAAGCTGTTTAAACTGTTTGATCTGTTTGAGCTGCTTGAACTGCTTGAACTGCTTAACAGTCTCCATTACTTCTTTACAGGGGCAGGCGCCTCCTGGTTTTTAAGAAGATCGGTAATCAGGCAGTCCATGCGCGGCCTGTCTCTCGGACTCAGGTAATTCTCCGGGAAAATGACTATCTTTATCTTAGCCCTTTCCCCTTTTAAGTCTATTCCTGCGAGCACTACAGAATATCTCATGGCATTTATAGTACTATTGTCCACATAAGGCATATCGAAGTATGTCACCTCGAATCCGTCTTCATCTTCCGGCAATGTTTTTATGCGAATACGGTCTTCGCTTACCCCTAATAATTCCAATTGCAGCGGTCCGGCGGGAGTAACCTTACCTTTCTCAAGCCAACCCGGCTCCTCCCATACCTCGCCCCCGCTTCCTTCCAGTTCCGCAATCTGGCGGCCGATCGTATCCTTGGCTACTCTCCGGAGTTCCATCCTGTGCAGGCTTGAGGTCAGTTTTCTGGCCAGGTGTTCAAAGAGGGGCTTGACGTTCAGGTATTCCTGAAAATTGAGGGCAATAAGTTTTAAAAATAGGAGTTGGGCCTCTTCGTCTTTTTTTTCAAAATAATGATTCATGAGCTGTTCAAACATCTTGGCCCTCAGGTTGGACTCCGAGGCCTCCCGGTTGCTCATAGTCTGTACAAAAAGCTGGGATTTCCGGTTGATCTCGGCCTCTCTTTCCCGGCTATTGTTTGCCCAGATGCCGTAGAGGGTAATGGCCCCGGAAATGACGGCTATGCCGATTCCCTTTATAACGATATCTGCCTTGTCCCAGGCATCTTTTCTTTTGTCGTTTGTCTTATTATTTTGTTCCTGTGACATAGCCTTGCCTTCGCCTACCAATCAACCTGAAATTTCCACCTGCCGGGTATTTCAACTGCAAATGTCTGTTCGTTGCCTTTCTCAAATATAGTCATTCCATATCTTCCATTGGGTGCGTCTAAGGCAAAAATTCCCCTGCCGTTGGTAAATGTGGTCCTGGATTCGCGGCCAACTAAGCTGATTCTCACGTATTTTTTAAGGTCTCCCTTCCGGCCGATGACTGTCCCTTGTAACTTACCGGCCAGCACTGTGGATGGGAGAAAAAATACCAAGGCGAGAAACAAAACAGCAACACAAGATATTTTTCTGATTTCCAGGTGCCGGAAGGATGTTATTAGATGCATAATCCCCTCCGTAAGATTCGTCAGAGGTCAGATCGAGCCGTGAAACACCTATTCGGACTCTTCCCGGCCCAAGGGGGCAAAAATAATCTCTATCTCACCTACGAGCTGCTGCTTCGGTGGTCCTTCTTCTCCGGCTCCTGCTGTCTCCGCCGCTTTTGGGTGTATTAACTTTACCTTGGTATATAGGCCGCGTTTACCCGGCGCCCCCTTGTCTATGAGAAAACCCTTCCGCCGCGCCAGATTACCTACAATGGTCTTGATGTCAAAGACAGCCGGTTTTTCATCTACCTTATGCTCTTTCTGCTCTGTCTCGAAAATGATGGGGAGCCTGATCCTTACTTTTTCAATTCCCATAACCGCCGGGCTCTTTCCCAATTCTGTGGACTCGCGGCCGGACACCTCGCTTATGTAATCGATGGCGCTCTGGACGTCATGGTGGATAGATAATATCGTCTCCGTCAGAAAAATGTCTCTGGTCTTTGCAGTTATTTTCGTATCTTTGTATGGCATAATCTTATAAGGAGCTGTAAGCGATCAGATTAAGCGCTTATGGTTTTAAATGTTATCTCGACCTCTCCAATAACATCGATCTTGAGAGTTAGAAATTCCGGGGTACGATTACTCACCGGCTTGACCGTCAGTCTGGGCAGGGATAGCTTAGATATAAAGGCCGCAGGCAGTTTGGATTTGGTCTCCTCTCCCTTTTCCATAACGTTAGTCAGATAAAATGAAAGTTTGGTATTGATTTTTCCATGATCAATCATAACCCTGGGTATGCCCTTTTGAAACATGAGGAGAAGGGTGTCCCTATAGCCGGCGGCCAGCATGGATTGGATAATCTCTTTAATATGCGCATAACCAACTTTACTTATTTTAAGATTTCCGGTTTCGCGATCCTTTTCCAAGTCTTTCCCGGTTATACGGTAGCCGGTAAGTATGAATACAGGCGGGTCCTCGGCCTGTTTCTCATCCTGTAGGGTATAAGGGGAGCCTGGATATATAGAGCTTTCGGTCTCTTTGCCCTCCTTAGATGGAAACAAGCGAACAATCTCGGCTCTCAGCATATCTTCGGTAATATAGAGCCTGGCGAAATCCGCCGGTTCCAGGGCTGCGATTTGCTCCATGTCCCTGACCTCTTTCTCCTGTTGAACCAGGGAACGAACCACAGCCTGGAAGGTTTCAGAGATGAGCTGGCCGGTAAACTCGGCAAAACCCACCTCCGCCGGTTTAGTGATGGGGCTTGGCATCGGGATACCCTTACGCCGTCAGAGGCTGATAATCGGTTTTGAAATTAATCTCCACCCGGCCGTAAATCTGTACCCGGCTGCCGGATATATCGCGGTTGGTCTCTTTAGACGTGCTTATATTGACGCTGTTGTACGACGTAGATGCCGAGGCCTTGGCCCACAGACTGACAAGAGATCCGGTCTTGGCCTTGGCGCGGAAGCTGAAGGCATCGCGGTGGTATTTACTCGTTTGCTTTTGATAGAAGGTCGAGCCGTACGTGGTAAAGGTGAGCCGGGTTTCGATTACCCCGTTCTCGACTACCAGCCGGAGGATGCCCATCTTGACCATTTCTTTGAGCATGGTGTATTTGTCGGCAGAAATACGACGGGCTACGGCGTCCAGGATTGACTGATACTTGCTCTTATCGATGTCGCCCTGGCTAATGGCAGGATTATTGGCCTCATCTCCTGCTACAGCCACAGCACTGGTGATAGTGGTGGCTTCCTGTTCGGTAAGTGTGCCCCCCTCTTTCACCTTTGTCCCGGATTCCTCCTCGGCGGCCGGAAGGACTTTGGCCAGAAACTGCAGGATCATCTCCCCGCTTATATCATCTTTGGTGTCGTTGATGAATTGGGTGATGGTTTTTGATACCTGGGTAACCAGTTCAATATATGCCTCTGTTTGACGTATATTGGCGCTTACCAGGGCATCGAAGGTATCTGTAATCAGTTTAGCCGTAAACTCCGGAAATCCAATTTCATTGAGGCGGGCGGCCTCGGTTACTGCTGCACTCGTTCCGTTTGACATTTTTACCTCCTCGGGCCTAAGCCCTTTTTATGTTTTTAAGCCTCACGCAGTTTCGGAGAAAAACAGTTTATCCGGAAGGAACGGGCCGACCCTTCTCTCAGTCGCCGACCCAAGCTCAACAGGGAGTATATATGTGAGATTTGATTTTTTAGAGGGCTGCGGGCTTCCATCCATGGAAATCCTCGTTTGTTAAAAAATAGATTTAGTTGCGTATCCTTTAATTAAAGACTATGAATTTGCATTCAGTTTGTCAAGAAAAATAAAAGTTATTTTTCGCACAGGTCATGCTAACCTTTATCAGGCGACTGATAGCGATCTATACTGCAACGGTCGCTGTGGGATGCTGAAAATAGAATTTCTGTTGACAAGGACCACGCAGATTTGCAATCATAAAATTAAGATAAAAACCTATTTCCGACGGAGGCTTGCCATGGGTATTTATGTGATGCTTAGCAGTTTAACCGGTGAAGGCAGAGAGACCCTCAAAAAACATCCGGAACGAATCAAAGAGGTGAACAAGGAAGTGGAGGCCATGGGCGTAAAAATATTGGCCCAGTATGCCGTGCTCGGCCCCTATGACTTTGTCAATATCCTGGAGGCGCCGGATAATACCACGGTCACCAGGGTTTCCGTGGAGCTTGGGGCCCGGGGCACCATGCAAGGCATGACCTTAGCGGCAATCCCGATTGATGAATTTATCAAGTCACTGAAGGGTTAAAGGATAAAGTTGATGAGCTCGTAAAAAATCAAAGCATGGACGGCACAGTAAAAAACTCCGGTTGTAAGGCGCGCAAATCCTATTATCCGTTGACCGTTATCCGTTGTCCGTCAACAAACCATGCACTTACGGTGAACGGTAAACAGTGAACGGTGAACTATTTCCATAGCTACGCCGCAGTGATCCGCCGGAGGCGGACAACGCAGCAAATGGACTTTTTACGAAGCCGTCAAGGTTCGGCTTCAACGGTTTGGCAATAGAGGCATGTCTATACATCGTGGACAAGCACATCTTTTTCTTTTATCCATATCTCTAGTGCCGCCAGCGCCCTTTCTGCGTAACCCTCTCCACGCTTTTTCTTGGGGATTTTCCCGGAGAGTGGGAGGAAGAGGCCGAAGTTGACATTCATAGGCTGGAATGATTCGGGTTTGCTTTCCGTTATGTGGTTTATCAGCGCCCCGTGGGCTGTAGCATCCGGCGGCGCAATCATTTCCTTACCACCGGCCAGAAGGGCAGCGTTTATCCCGGTTATCAATCCCATGGCAGTAGATTCCACATAGCCTTCCACCCCGGATATCTGACCGGCCAGAAAAATATTTTTATTTTTTTGTAATTGGAGAGTCTTGGTAATAACCACAGGCGCCTTGACAAAGGTGTTGCGGTGGATGCTGCCCAGACGGGCAAACTCTGCCTTTTCCAGGCCGGGTATCATACGGAAGATGCGTTCCTGTTCCGGCCATTTGAGTTTGGTCTGGAACCCAACCATGTTGTAAAGCGTCCCGGCCACATTTTCCTGTCTTAACTGCACCACGGCGTAGGCCTCTTTTCCTGCACGCGGGTCTCTTAATCCTACCGGCTTCATGGGACCGAACCGAAGAGTCTCATCCCCCCGTTCGGCCATGACCTCGATGGGCAGGCACCCCTCAAAATAGACGGGCTTTTCAAACGGTTTCAGAGGCACTTTCTCGGCCTCCTTTAATGCCCGGATAAAATCCTCGTATTGTTTCTCATCCATAGGGCAGTTCAGATAATCTCCCTCGCCCTCTGCATAACGTGAGGCCTTGAAGGCCACATTGAAGTCGATGGAGTCCTTGAAGATAATGGGGGCTATGGCATCGTAGAAATACAGGTAATTTTCGCCGATCAGTTCTCCCAATCTTTTAGATAGCCCCTCCGAGGTCAAGGGGCCGGTAGCAATAATGGTTATGCCCTCTTCCGGAATTTCCGTGACCTCTTCGCGCACTATGGTTATCAAGGGATGGACAGCTATTTTTTGTGTTATGTAAGAAGAAAAGCGCTCCCGGTCAACAGCCAGCGCTTTTCCAGCCGGGACTTTGGTATTATCCGCCGCCTCCATAACGAGAGAACCCATGCGGCGCATCTCTTCCTTGAGCAGGCCCACGGCAGAATCCAGGGCATCGGACCGGAGTGAGTTGCTGCAAACCAGTTCAGCCAGATTTTGAGATTGGTGGGCGGGCGAGAACCTGACCGGTTTCATCTCATGAAGACTGACCCGGATGCCTCTTTTAGCAATCTGGTAGGCGGCTTCGCTTCCGGCCAGCCCGCCGCCGATGATAGTTACGGTTTTGAGATCAGTCATAGCTTAAAAAGTAACATACCAGCCGATATAGGTGCCGTCAACCTAAGATTACGTCTGAAGTTCCCCTGCTTTTTAGGAACCCCGTAACACTTTAGGTGTTTGAAATCGTCCTACATTCAGAAAGACGTTTTAATCTGGAACTCAGGAACTCATGAAGAAAAACGCATTCCTGATTTCCTGATTTCCAGATTTGATATGTTCTTTGCACTTTTTGTCATGCATTTTCAAAACGCTAAATTGTTACGGAACCCCTATGTTTCTGAGCGAAACTTGCTGGAGTAGCGGGGTACCCATCGAGAGAGAGCAGGAAGGGGAAAGCCAGCCCTTTAGTGGCTGGAAGGGGCAAACATTCTCCACCTGCGAGCCTTGAAGGGGTCGCTGTGCAAGCCGTGAAGCGAAGAGACTGGAGGTTCTTAAGATATAGGGAGACTCTAAAAGATCACGTAGGACAGGCCTATGACCAGCGGGACAGTCAGATTGTCATCGATAGGGATAGGGAAAAGCTCGGCCAGAGTTCCAGCCAGGGCGGGTATAAAATGTTTTAAGGGCTCACGGCCGAAATATACGGCCAGAATTATCCAGGCCGAAACGAAGAAGGCCACACTTCCCTCTACAGTCTTATTCCCTATTTTGTGTCTCCCTAAGCGCTGACCGGCTAAAGCAGCCACGGTATCGGATATGGTTTGTACTGCCAGCGCCGCAATAGCGATCTGTTTTGGAAAGAGGATGATAGTCAGGCCGGAACCAATGAGATAGTAAAGACTGGCCGCAGGCCCGCTATATTCCCTGTCGCGTAATAGATTTTTGGCGACCCGCAGGTATATCCTTCCCAGCCATTTTATTTTGAGCTTGGCCAAGTCAATGATTATGAAGGCGGCTGCCATCGGAAAAAAGAGACGCAAAAAAATATTTTCCGGCAGATACATGTAGGCCAAGGGGATGCACAGGCCGCAAAGATGAAAGGCCTTCCTCCAGTATTCGACCGCCGCTATCCGAGATTGCCCGCTTTGCATGATTAACACGTTATCTTTTGAATCTCTTTATTCACCGTATCAAGGGCCATAATAAGAGAAAAAATGCACATTGCCCAAATATTCTTATGAATTCAATTAATAAGGTCGATGGATAATTACATAAAACCTCGTTAAAAGAAAGTGAGAAAGACCAAAGGACATGCTAAACGGATCGCTTGCCGAAATAAGAAAAAAATCCTGGATTAATAATAAAGAGTTCATAGATGATCTTTATCCACCAGAGATCAATCCAGAAATCGATTTTAATAACTTCAGACCTGCATCTGCTCTGGGGGCTGATACATACGAGGTCTTATTCGCACATATCCCCGAGCAGGTCGTCGTGTTAGATCGCAAAGGTAATATCGTCGAAGTCAGCCCTTCTGTGTGCATAGAGCTTGGCTACTCACAGGATGAGATATTAGGTATGCGGTATCGTGATATCGCTGCTTCAGGAGTAGCAAAAATACCTGCCCGCCTTTTTACGAAGGATATAAATGACCAGCCGGTTACCTTTAAAACAGCTTATGTCTGTAAAAATGGCAAAGCAAAACCTGTAGAGGTAAGTTGCCGTGCCATATACTGCCATTCAAAGAAATTCTTCCTGACAGTTGCCAGGGGCATTACAGAGCAACAGAAAAGAGAGACCGGGGTTGAAAAGGCCTATGCAGAAATTCAAACTCTCGATCAAATGAGGAGTCAATACCTGGCCGGCATCGTTCATGATTTGAAGACACCCTTGACGGCGGTCAAAGGCTTTGTCGATATGATGTTGAGTGAGAAAGCAGGTCCGCTTACGGCCAAGCAGGACAAATTCCTGCGGAGTTGTTCCATGGCCATTAGTCGTGAGGCTGAGCTGGTAGAATGCCTTGAGAATTATTCCCGGGCCAAGACTGGAAAGCCGGTTATAAACAAAGGAGAGGTAGATATCAGCGATGTTTTAAGGAAAAGCTTGGCCTGGCTGGAACCCCTCGCCGAACTCAAAAATATAATTATGGAAACAGAGATAGAACACGGCCCCATGATTATACAGGGCGACGCACATCAGTTGAGCAGGGTGTTTAATAACCTTTTTTCCAATGCCGTGAAATACAACCAGCCTGGAGGCAGCGTTAAAATTGAGGCCAGGGCCTATGGTCTGGAAAAGGTGTGTATTTCAGTTAAAGATACGGGTATTGGCATCCCGTCTGAAGAACAGGGAAAGGTCTTTGAGCGATATTACCGGGCCAAATCTTCGCATTCAACTAAGGCCCCGGGTATGGGCATCGGACTCGCAGTAGTCAGGGAAATCATCCAGCTCCACGACGGTGAAATTTTTGTAGATAGTGAACCGGGTCGTGGGTCCACCTTTTATGCTATTTTCAAGCTCCTCCCACCCCCATAACAGCTAACCTTTTAACACTATATATAATGACATCATTGTGTCTCTTCTTCGTAGATTCCATGTCTCGTATACCTTTTCCCGTCACGTCATTGCATTATTCATAAGCAGATGTTATTTATCAGGCTGTCAGCATTCAGCCATCAGCATGATTGTTATCCGTTAACCGTTAGCCGTTTTCCGACATTTTTTTCGGTAAACGGTCAACAGTGAACGGTGGACCGGCTTCATGCCGATAGCTGAATGCTGACAGCTTTTACCAGTGACTAATGACTATTGACTAATGACATTCACTATAGAAGGCGTTATATTTGCAAAAACGAATCAAGAAAGGGCGCTAAATGAAACTGGCTATAATTGGCCTGCCCGGTTCCGGTAAAACCACACTCTTTAATGCCCTGACCAGGGGACACGCGGCGATATCTGCGGGAGGACGATCCAGGGAAGCCAATATCGGTGTGGTAAAGGTGCCGGATGGCCGTGTGGACCTGCTTTCCACTATGTATGAGCCTCAAAAGACTATCTATGCCCACGTTGAGTATGCGGATGTAGGCGGCCTTGACAGCTCCGGCGAAAAGGACAAACCTCTTGACGAAAAACTATGGACTCTTGTGCGGCCGGCAGATGCCATCGTGCTTGTAGCCCGTAACTTTGAGACAGGCGGTATCGCGCCTGCGGCCCGGTCTGATATAGGGAAGGTAGAATCTGAACTTATACTGGCTGACCTTATCGTGGTAGAAAAGAGGCTTGCCAGGATAGAAGAAGACAAAAAAAGGGGACGGAAGATAGACGAAGAAGAGCATAATCTACTTTCCATGTGTCTTACTGCACTGGAAGAGGAAAAACCTCTGCGCTCCCTCAGTGAGGCAGTGTCTTCACCCCTCCTCAGAGGATTTTCCCTCCTTTCGGCAAAACCAATCTTGTGGGTTATCAATAATGGAGAGAAATATCCAAAGGTGGAGATTTCCGGGGCGCCGCCCAACACCATGGTCGCCGAGGTCTGCGGCCAGATCGAAATGGAGCTTGCGCAGTTAAGCCCGGAGGAGTCTGAAGTTTTCCGCGGCGGTCTGGAGGTGGATGCCGAACCGGCATTGCAAAGAATTATACGTTATTCCTATGCCCTTTTGGGACTTATTTCTTTCTTTACCGTAGGAAAGGACGAGGTGCGTGCCTGGACAATTACGAAAGGCACGCCTGCCCGGAAGGCGGCGGGCGTGATACATTCCGATATAGAGAAGGGGTTTATCCGGGCCGAGGTACTGGCGTATGGTGATCTTGTGGAGCACGGTTCCTATGCCCAGGCCCAAAAAAAGGGACTGGCTCGGCTGGAGGGCCGTGACTACATCGTCCAGGACGGCGACATAATAAACTTCCGGTTTAATGTATAGGACGATCGGGTAGTACCAATTAGTCAGCGGGCATAAGCCCGGAGCCTTTTTAATTGACAGCCACAATAAAAGGGTGTTAATAATGATCCAGTACTCTATTATTCAGGCCTCTCGGAGGATTTTCTTTCATGTTCGGATTAGGAATGCCGGAGCTTTTGATTATTCTGGTCATTATTCTGGTTATCTTTGGCGCGGGTAAATTGCCGCAGATAGGGGCTGGCATCGGTAAGGGCATACGAAACTTTCGCAAGAGCATCCGGGGAGAGGAAGAGACCCCGTCCGACCGGTCTAAAATAGAGGGGAAAAATAACCCCCCTTCCGATGATTAGGTGATTCCGGGGGCAAGCCAGGAGGATAGAGATGTTCGGGTTGGGAACTCAGGAACTGGTCATTATCTTAGTAGTGGCCTTTTTTATCTTCGGCGCCAAAAAGCTCCCGGAAATTGGCCGGGATCTGGGGAAAGGGATTCGTTCCTTTAAAAAAGGCCTGAATGATATCGAAGAAGACAGCAAAGGGCTTCTTTCTGAACAAACAGATAATAAGACAAAACAAGATACAACTGCGGTGAGGGACCAGAATCCCCTGGAAAAGGCCGTGGACGATCTCCCTGGAGTGAAGGAAGCCCGTGAGGTAAAGGAGAGTATTGACAAATTAAAGGCTTAACTTCCGGTTAATGGATTCCAACCCCCGCTTTATCCCCGCCATCCTGGTTTTTCTAATAAAATAACTCGAACGTCGAGCGTTAAAGGCTGACTGCTGATAGCTGAAAGCCGATAGCTTAAGAGATAATATGAAGGCCATGATTCTGGCAGCCGGGTTTGGTACACGCTTAAGGCCGCTCACTCTCCTTAAGCCCAAGCCCCTTTTCCCGGTCCTCAATAAACCCCTTCTGGCAGTAATAATTGAGCAGCTCCGGCGTGCCGGGGTGACTGAGATAGAGGTCAATACCCATCACCTGGGCGATCAGATTGCGGCATTCCTTGAAAAACATAATCTCTCAGGAATTACTGCCCACGTCCTTCACGAGGAGGTAATCCTGGGTACGGGCGGCGGCCTTAGAAATGCCGGGCGTTTCCTGGATGACGCGCCCTTCCTGGTAATCAATGGGGATATATTTACCACCATAGACTTAAAGGCGGCCTATAGTTTCCATATCGCTTCAGGCAATACGGCGACCATGGCGCTCCACCACTATCCGAAATACAACAATGTCCTGGTTGACGACCGGGATTATATAAAGGGCTTTAGCTCTCATCCGGATGGCCGGATGGCCTTTACCGGTATCCATGTGATAAATCCGGATGTCCTTTCTCTTATCCCCAAAGGCGTCTATTATGATATACTGGATGCCTATCGCGCCCTTATCTCAAAAGGCGCAAAGCTGGGCGCCTTCAGGGTTAGCGGCCACTATTGGACGGACATCGGAACGACAGAGGCCTATCTATCGCTCCATGGCGATTTATTAAAAGGCCGGGTGAAAGGGATAGATGACCTTCTGCCATGTGACTCCCCCTTTTGTCTGGGGGAGGATGTCTCCATAGGCGAAGGCGTAGAGTTTACAGATTGGGTCTCCCTGGGCGACCGGGTCTCTGTGGAGCCTCATACACACCTGAAACAGTCCGTAGTCTGGGAGGGGGCCAAAGTAAAGGCCGACAGCCGGATTGTCAATGCCGTGGTACACGGCGTCTTTCCACGGGATTAAGCGGTGTTACAGGATATTATAAAACCTTATTTTTCTCTGATTACGGATGGAGGGGTAACGCCGGACCTTATAATGCTCACCGGCGACGGTTCGAGCCGCCCTTTTTATCGTATCTCCGGGTCTAAAGGATCGCTCATAGTTGTCCTGCCTGAGAGTAAAGACCCCCTGCACCTTAAGGAAAGTGAGGCATATCATTACATAGGCCGGCATCTGGCCGCAAAGGGTATCCCCACACCGGTTATCTACGGTTATGACCGGGCCACCGGGGCCATCATCATGGAAGACCTGGGGGATAGGCATCTTGAGCGAGCCGTCAGGGAAGAAAATAATACCGGGGCGACGGAAAGGTGGTATCTGGAGGCCGTGGATATCCTGGTGAACATGCAGATAAGAGGGGCCGAGGGGTTTGATACCCGGTATTGTTTTGATACGCCTGTTTATGACCGGAGGCTTATGTTGGAACGGGAGTCCGGCTATTTCCTGCAGGCCTTCTTACAAGGCTACCTGGGGCTGGAGATCACACGGGATGAACTGGCCCCGGATTTTGAAAGGCTGGCTGACCTGGCCGGTGAACAATCCCCTACCCTCTTTCTGCATCGTGATTTCCAGTCAAGGAATCTCATGGTCTGTAAGGGGAGGCTGCGGTTAATAGACTTCCAGGGCGGACGCCTCGGCCCCCCGGCCTATGACCTGGCCTCTCTTCTCTTCGATCCCTACGTTGACCCGCCGGATGATATGAAAGAGGCATTGTTCGAGACCTATCTTCGCAGGCTGCGGAGGCAGCGCCGGATTAATGAAGAAGACTTCCGGCATCATTTCTGGTATATAGCCCTGCAACGAGCCCTACAGGTGCTGGGGGCCTTTGGTTTTCTGACCCGGGTAAAGGAAAAGCCTTTTTTCGAGCCGTATATCCCGGTGGCTGTAAAGAACTTGAAAAATATCCTGGACCGGGAGATATTTGTTTCTTTCCAGAAACTACGCCGGGTAGTGAGTCATATCTGATGAGGTATTCATGCCTTTTCTAGTAGCTATTGTAGGACGGCCAAACACCGGTAAATCAACCTTTTTTAACCGCCTGACGCACAGCCGGAGGGCTATCGTTGACTCCACACCCGGCGTGACGCGGGATCGAAACTATGGCGACGTTACCTGGGAAGGAAAACGGTTTGTCCTGGTTGACACGGGCGGATTCGAACCGGCCGGCGGCGACAAACTGGTCTCAAGGATGCAGGAGCAGACCACTCTGGCCATGGAAGAGGCGGACGCTGTCATCTTTCTCATGGACGGACGAGAGGAGCTTACGGCTACCGATTATGAAGCCATCGATCGCCTGCGGAAGATAGAAAAACCGGTATTCTACGTGGCAAATAAGATAGATAGCCTGGAAAAGGAAGACCTCCTCTTAGATTTTTACCAGCTCGGAGTGAATCATATTTATGGGGTTTCGGCTGAGCATGGTTATGGCATCAGGGATTTTTTGGATGAGCTTGTTGCTCACATTCCCGCGGAGGACGCTGCGGAGGCCGGGCCGGAAGTTATACGGATGGCCATACTGGGACGGCCGAACGTCGGCAAATCTTCGCTAGTTAACAGGTTACTGGGCGAAGAGAGAATGCTGGTGACCGAGATAGCCGGCACCACACGTGATTCCGTGGACACTATCCTGGAAAGGAGCGGGACAAAATACCGCCTGATCGATACCGCCGGAATAAGGAAGAAGGGGCGCATCAGCCATCGTCTGGAAAAGTACAGCATCCTAAAGGCATTAAAGAGCCTGGCGGAGTGCGACGTGGCCATTGTACTTGTTGACGCCGCAGAAGGGATTACCGAGCAGGATACCCACATCCTCGGCTATGTCTCGGATAACCACAAGGGCTGTATTATAGCAATTAATAAGTGGGATTTGGTGAAGGATGATGAGAAGCGCAAGAAAAAGCTCATGGAGGATATTACCGTGGCCGTGCCTTTTATGGCCTATGCCCCGGTGTTGAAAATCTCTGCCGTGAGCGGTTATCGGGTTAACAGTATATTAAAGTCTGTGGACAAGGTATATGAACAATACACGGCCCGCATCTCCACCGGTAAGGTTAACCAGGCCCTCAAGGAAATCCTCGCTCATCACGAACCGCCTCTCCGAAACGGGCGCCGCGTCAAGTTATACTATATGACCCAGACCGGGATAAAGCCGCCTACCTTTGTGGTCTTCAGCAATTACCCGGAGTCCATCCATTTTTCTTATGAACGCTACCTTATCAATCAACTACGCGAGAAGTTCGCCTTTGACCGGTGTCCGCTCCGGCTTATCTTACGGCGCCGCGAAAAAAGCGAACGTCCCGGGGGCAAAAAGAAGACATAGTCTTATTATGCATCTAAAAGATCTCAAGGCGGAAACTAAGGCCACTTTTTTAAGGTACCGGAATGAGATACTGAATGAAGTCCTCCAGGCTCAGGATCTTATGGGTATCCTTATGAAAGGTACGCACGCCAAGTGGACAGGGGAAGATCTGGCCGCCATGAAGAAACACTTTACCCGTCTCGCCAAAAGGATACCCGCCTTATCCATCTTGCTCCTGCCCGGGGGGCTGGTGCTTTTACCGATTCTGGCCGAGGTGCTCGACCGCAGGAAGAGCAGAAAAAGCGCCGCACCCGCAGGCAAAGAAGGCCTATCAGAATGAGAAGGAAAATTTAGCCACAAAGGCGCCAAGGCACGGAGAGATCAAAAATTAGTAACACCTTGGCTGTTTGAAAATAGCTGGTCGTCCAGAAAACGGTGCCTCAAAATCCCCCTTGATCCCCCTTTTCAAAGGGGGAAGTGTTTCTCCTCCCTTTGGAAAAGGGAGGTTGGGAGGGATTCTAAAATACTTTTTCAAACAGCTTCCTTTTGCAGATGCGCGGAAGACATGCGTGCCTTTGTGTCTTCGTGGCAAATTTGGTTCTCCGCCTATGACGTATCCGCGTTAGGAGCAAATAAATAAAAAATGCCCCGCACTATCCTGCACATGGATATGGATGCCTTTTTTGCCGCAGTGGAGCAGGCCGATAATCCCGCGCTTAAGGGCAAACCGGTTATCGTGGGCGGCGCAAAACGAGGCGTCGTCTCTACCGCCTCTTACGAGGCCCGGAAATACGGTGTGCGGTCGGCCATGCCTATCTTCGAGGCCAAAAGGCGGTGCCCGCAGGGTATCTTCTTACCGGTCAGGATGGAAAGATACCAGGAGATATCACAAAAAGTGATGGCTGTACTGGAGGCCGTATCGCCGCTGGTCGAGCAGGTATCCATAGACGAGGCCTTTGTCGATCTCACCGGCACGGAAAGGCTGCATGGGGACGCTACGCAGGCCGCTCGTAAAATTAAAGAGAGAATATACGCCGAGGCATGCCTGACCTGCTCTACTGGTATTGCCCCCAATAAGTTTCTGGCCAAGATAGCCTCTGACCTGCAAAAGCCTGACGGGCTGACGATCGTACCGGAAGAGGTGCAGAGTTTTTTGAAAGACCTGTCGGTCGGCAAACTGCCCGGCATCGGCCCTAAATCTGAAGAGGCGCTCCGAGGGCTGGGAATCCGCATTGTTTCTGATATTCTGAGCTTCCCGCCCGGGGTATTGGAAAGAAAATTCGGCAAATATGGCCTGCGCCTGGTGGAATTGGCCCAGGGAATCGACGATTCACCGGTTATCCCTTGCATCCCGGCCATAGGTCGGCCCTGGCCGGCCAAATCCATGGGCAGCGAAGATACCCTCCCCGAGGACACAACCGATATTAATATCCTTAAGAAGCAGCTCCTGTCCCAGGCAGAAGAGGTGGGGGAACGGCTGCGCAGGCATGGTCTAAAAGGAAGTACCATAACCTTAAAGCTGAAACACAGCGACTTTACCCTGGTGACCAGAAGCCACAGCCTTAAAGAGGCCACGTGTGCGACTAAAATCCTCTATGACACCGCCGTAATGCTTCTCGAACGGTATAATTTGAAGACGCCCGTGCGGTTGATTGGGCTGGCCGTCTCCAATTTTGGCGGAGGGCAGCAATATTCTCTCCTCCCCGGCCTGGAAAAAGAGATGGAGAAACTGGAACGAGTCGATTATGCAATTGACCGGATTCGGGAAAAACTGGGGCCGGGGATCATAAAACGGGGACGGAGCCTGACCTGATTACCTTTTAGCATACACAAAAAAGGGCACTCCGTCTTGGTCGTGCCCTTTTTTAATTAACATAATTGTGCAAATGTACCGGTTAACTTTTCTTACTCCTCTTTCTCAGTAAGCCCGCAGCTCCCGCTATACCAGTACCGAAGAGAATCATGGTACAGGGTTCGGGGACAGGATTGGGATCGGGATTGGGTAACGTACCTCCATCGACTGAAAGAACTGATTTGGCAAGCGTAACAGCCCATCCCTCATCAGCGGTATCTATTTTCATAAAAACTTGAAGACCAGCACCAATATCATCGAAGAAACTCGACCCCAATGTAAATGTCGCATAAGACCAATCATCATCTACACCAGTCAAAAACCCGAGTGAACTCCACGCACCACTGTCCCAAGCGAAAATCTCATCCAGCTCACCCGATGAATAATCCACATCAAATGCACTAATGTTCAAAGTCGCAGATGTAATGGACCCGCTAATGGCGTTGTGTGTCCAACCCCAATCTTCGCCATACCAGCGATAATACGGATAATCATACTTTTGCGCATCTGTAGGCACAAAATATCCAGTAGGAGCCTGGATAATATCTACGACAGGAGCCGCATGGGCGACACTTACAAATACCAACATTACTGCAAAACCGATTAATAATATTATCTTTTTCATCTTCTTCTATCTAAAATTTATGAGACCATATCTAATCAAAATGAATTGTGACTCAACAATAAGCAATCTTTATGCCAGATACACAAAATTTTCTCTTGAGTGGAAAAGTATTTCCACTTTTGTGAAAAATAGTTCCAATTTTTGTAAACTACCTTTTCAATTCTTTTTTTGCACTTGCGTATATTTTTTCTATCCTGATGCCCCGCGTTCTCCCTGCCCAGAGGCGAATGAATCACCCCTGATAACCATGACTCGATGTGATCTTTAAGATAGCAATTTTGCGCAAAAAACATTATTTAAAATCCCTCCTACCCTCCATCTGCCAAAGGGAGGAAATGCGAAGCCCAAGGATTTGGACTAATGCCGGTATCTGAGAAGCTTATGGAGATAGATGGAATTAAGTTAACCGATGAGACATTACGGAGATAGTTGGTATAATGAAACGCTTGACTCTGAAACTAAAGAAATCTAAGAAAAGCATCATAGAATATAAAAGCCACCTTGGGGATTCCCCCGAGGTGGCTTTTTATGGTTTTTGATTATCTCTTTTTTAGCCTTTCTTGAAAAGCTTCTTCCGTCCAAACCCGGCCAGACTAACCAGACCGGAACCAAGCAACACCATGGTCGCGGGCTCCGGGACATCTGGATTCACAGGATTTTGAGAAAAACTTTTTGCCTGTAAGAAAACGCCGGAATCCAAAACGCTATCACCGGCATCGGCTATGGCCAATGTCAGATGATATGTATTCCCAGCAGTCAGCCCTAGTATGCTGGCGGTAAACACGTCGGTGAACCCGTCATATTCAAAAGCAAATGGAATCGGAGATAGGTCACCAGGATCATTATCGTTATAATAGAGAGAGTTGGATCCATTGTTCACATTGTTGATGGCAACTGCTGTCGTTGTCCCTGGAATGAGCGCTACATTGTCTGAAACAGCCGTTCCGTTGAAAAAGAAACCAAACACGTCATTATAACTTGAAGCAACCCATTCATTATACTCGTCAGAACCAAAGACATAATTGAAATAAGCTGAGTTCCCGGCACTTACGAAGTCAAACCCCAGAATGGTGGCATCATATGTGCTATACCCAGGGATCAAAGCATTAAGCATGGCGGCACCCGCTAAACCATTATTACCCGTTATAGCGTCTGAAGTATTAGATGTGCCATTCAGATTGGAAGCGTACCCAGAGGTCAAAACAATACCGCTTTGGATGCCAATTCCAGCGGCAAGGCCACCCGTAAAATATCCCGATGCAGCGTTTGCTCCCGTATAAGTAACATTCGATATTGTGACCCCCGGCCCCACAAGACTTTGGGCTAAATTACCGGCGCTGTCCAGCGGCGTTACCGTCAAAGCAAATGCCGGAGCCCAAAGCGCTACGAGGGACACGACGCACAAAAACATCAAGAGCTTTTTCATCCTTTTTCACCTCCTCCCATTTAAAATTTCTCAGAACCATATCTTCAAAGTGAATTGTGCTTCAATAATTAAGCAATTTGTATGCCAGATGCACAAAACCTTTTTAAAATAAAAAATATATTATTTACGGATAGTTAGCGTAGGCGATGGTGGATCAATTTTTTGGCTGAATGGAAAAGGTTTTCTCTTTAGTGGAAAAATAGTTCCACTTTTATGGAAAATAGTTCCACTTTCTTGGAAACCATCTTTTTACTTCTTCTTGCCCTTGCGTGTATTTTTCCTGTCCTGACGCCCCACGTTCTCCTTGCCCATCTGCGGCGGACTCGCAATGACGATTTTCTATCCCGGGATGTGGAATCTCGTGCCACTTGACGTTTTGCCTGTTTCAGTATAGTTTCATAAGTTATAACAGCCCAAAAGGAGTAAATCTCGCCTTATGCCTAAATCCCGCTTTTCCATCGCTGTATTTGGACTACTAATATTCTTTTTAATACTTGCAGTAGCTGCATTAAAATTCGAATTTTTTAAGCCGGAGGTGCGCATTGCGCCTGATGTCAGGCGCGTAGGCATGGAAAAGACTATAACCATTACCGCTAAAGACAGGCTGAGCGGACTCAGGGAAATAGAAGTAACCCTTCTCCAAGGGGGTAAAAAGGTAGAAATGGCAAGGCAGTCTTTTCCCAAAGGAGGCCTGCTTTTGAGAGGGAACGTAAAAGGCCACTCTATGCCTGTAACGCTTCGCCCCCTTGGCGCGGGGCTGGTTAATGGTGAGGCCCTTCTCCGGGTATCGGTCCGGGATTATTCATGGTGGGGATGGTTTTCAGGCAACAGGCGCATCATAGATAAAAAAGTCTCCATTGACAGCAGGCCGCCTGACGTTTATGCCCTGAGCGCCGCTCATAATATCAATCTGGGGGGCAGCGGGCTTGTAGTCTATCAGACAGAGGATGATGTTCCGGTGAGCGGTGTCTATGTGGGCCCGAAATTCTATCGCGGGTATCCAAAGCCGGAAGGCCCTAAAGGTGTTTATGTGGCCTATTTCGCCCTGCCGTGGGACGCTCCAGTCGCAGATGCGCCAGGGCGTGCCAATGTTCCCCTATACCTTGCCGCTCGCGACGAGGCCGGCAATACGGCACGGGTGCCCTTTACGTATCGTATAAAAACCCGCCGGTTCAGGGCAGATAAAATCGCTCTCTCTCCGGCCTTTCTGCAGACCAAGATGCCGGAGCTTATGCAACATTATCCAGACCTCAAAGGGAGCTATGAAGAGGTCTTTGTGCAGGTTAACCACAAAATCAGGGTTGAAAATGACCGCAAAGTGGCGGAGATCTGTTCCCGTTCTGAGGCCGGGCCGCTCTGGACCGGGGCATTTCTGCGTATGCAAAACGCAGCGCCCATGGGCCTCTTTGCCGATCAGCGTATCTACACCTACAACGGGCAGGAAATAGACCATGCTGTCCATCTGGGTATTGATTTGGCCTCAAACGAACGGGCGCCCATCCAGGCCGCCAATACCGGCAAGATTATCTTTACCGGATACCTCGGTATTTACGGGAATACCGTTATCATGGACCACGGGCAGGGGATCTTCAGCCTGTATGCCCACTTAAGCAGCATCAATGTCGCTCCCGGGCAGATGGTAGAAAAGGGGATGGTGTTGGGCTGTTCAGGATCTACCGGTCTGGCCGGCGGCGACCACCTCCACTTTTCCATGCTGGTAGGCGGAACATTTGTCAATCCGGTCGAGTGGTGGGATGAGCACTGGATCCAGGATAATGTCCTTTTAAAATTATCCAACTGAGCAACCTTTGACGGCTTCGTAAAAAAACTTTTTCACCGCTGAGCACGCAGAGTCCGTAGAGAAAAATCGTAAATCATTCAATATGTTATCTCAGCGTTCTCGGCGACCTCTGCGGTAAAATTTTACTTGTTACGAGATTATCAAACCTTTGGCTAAGATAAAGATACTCTATGAATCCCTTGCCAATCAGATTGCGGCCGGAGAGGTCATCGAACGCCCGGCCTCGGTGGTGAAAGAACTCATCGAAAACGCCCTGGATGCCCGGGCAAAGCGCATAGAGGTGGAGGTAACAGGCGGCGGACAGCAGCTTATCCGGGTCATAGATAATGGCGAGGGGATGGATCGCGAGGACATCCTCCTTTCCCTGGAACGCCACGCCACCAGCAAGATTGCGACTGATACGGACCTGTTCCACATTAATACCCTGGGATTCAGGGGAGAGGCCCTGCCCAGCATCGCCTCCGTCTCCAGGATGGCCTTGATATCCCGCCGCCGCGGGGATCTATCCGGGCATCGGGTTACCATCCATTATGGCCGCATAAAAGAAGTCCTGGAAACGGGCTGCCCGGAAGGGACAGTAGTTGAAGTAAGGGATCTCTTCGGCAACCTGCCGGCCCGCCGGAAGTTCCTTAAGTCATACGACACGGAGACCGGACATATCCAGGACGTCGTCGAGCATATAGCGCTTGCCGCCTGCGCCGTGCAATTTATCTTCTCTAATGATGGGCGCGGGGTGTTCACCACCTCATCCGGCGAAAGGCTCGAAGATCGCCTGCAGGCCATATTTCATCTTGACCACAGCAGTAAACTGATCCCGGTGTCAAATGCCCGCGGAGAGATAGCCCTCTCCGGTTATATAGCCGGGCCGGAGATAAACCGGGCCTCTTTACGGTCCCTCTGCATCTTTATCAACGGGCGTTTTGTACGTGACCGGATCATCCAGCATGCCGTCCTCGAGGCCTACGGAAGCTTCCTTATGAAGGGACGCTATCCGGTCGGAGCCCTCTACGTAACGCTTCCTCCAGCCGGGGTGGATGTAAACGTGCACCCGACCAAACATGAGGTTCGTTTCAAGGAACCCAAATTGATACATCAGATAGTCAGTGAAGGCATCCGCGCGGCCATTCTCTCCCGGCAAAAAATCGGCGGGCCGGGACCGGCCGAGACGCACCGCTCATGGGAGCCATATAGAGAACCTGATAAATCTGCCTGCGGCGTGGCTGTCCATCAGACACAGGGTCTCTTCTCTGAAGAACCGCTAAAGGCCGGGGCCAGCGTGCAGGAAAAAGCGGCTCCATACACCGGCTCTCTCCCGTTGACCCAACCCTCACCTTCTGATTTGCGACTTATCGGCCAGTTGGCCGCAAGCTACCTCCTTTGCCAGTCGGAAGAAGGGCTGATTATCATCGACCAGCATGCCGCTCACGAACGCATCCTTTTTGAGAGTTTCAAAGACAGACTCCGGAAGGGTGGAATTGATAGCCAGCAACTCCTCTTTCCTGTAACCCTTGAACTGGCCCGATCCGAAAGAGAGGCCTTATCCGGGCATCTCGCGGATTTTGCCGCATTGGGGATGGAGATAGCCCCGTTTGGCGGAGAAACCTTTGTCATCCGGGCTGCGCCCGCCATACTCGCCAACCGGGATATAAAGGGATTGGTGGAATCGGCCCTGGCTATCATGGCCACTGCCGGAGGCTCGTTTCTGGACGAAAGACTCCTTAATGATATTCTGGCCCTCATGGCCTGCCACGCCGCCATAAAAGCCGGACAACCGCTGACGGTCGAGGAGATGGAGAGCCTTTTGCAGCAGCTTAACTCCTGTCCCATTTCTTCAAACTGCCCGCATGGCCGGCCCATCCAACAGCTCTACACGTACTATGAATTGGAAAAAGGCTTCAAGCGTAAATAAAAAACTGACGCTGATTATCATTGCCGGGCCAACGGGAGTTGGAAAGACCGGCCTGTCCATTGCGCTGGCCCGGAAGTTCGGCGGTGAGATCATAAATGCCGATTCCATGCAGATTTATAAGCTGATGGACATCGGCACGGCCAAGCCTTCACCAGAGGAAAGAAAACTGGCGCCGCACCATCTCCTGGATATCGTCTATCCGGATGAGGTGTATAATGCCGCCCGCTACTGTCAGGATGCGAAAGAGGCTATCCGGGATATATACGGGCGGGAGAAATGCGCCTTCGTGGTCGGAGGAACCGGTCTTTATATCAAGGCCTTGACGCGCGGTCTTTTTTATCTTCCGGCTGCAGACGAGGCCATACGCCGGACGTTACGTAACGAAATGGAAAAAAATGGCCCGGACCGCCTCTATGCGGAATTGAAAGAGGCGGATCCGGAGGCCGCTGAGAAAATCCACAGCCATGATAAGGTGCGCGTCTTGCGGGCCATCGAGGTATTCCGCCTGACCGGCAAACCTATTTCAGTTTATCAATCCGAGCATGAGTTTAGCGACAGCAAATATGACACGTTAAAAATAGGACTTGAACTCGAGCGTGATAAGCTTTATGAAAGGATCGAGATTCGCGCACATGAGATGTTGGAGGCGGGCCTGATTGATGAGGTCAGGGGACTTCTTGCGGCCGGTTACGCTAAAGACCTCAAACCCATGCAGTCTCTCGGCTATCGGCACGTCATCCGGTATCTCGAAAATGAAGGCAATCCCCCCTCACCCCCCTTTACTAAAGGGGGGGATACGTTAAGTCCCCCTTTGAAAAAGGGGGATACAGGGGGATTTTTAGGTGAATATACCTTTGATGAGATGCTGCGCACCATGATCCGGGACACCAGGCGTTATGCCAAGAGACAGTTGACGTGGTTCAGGGGCGACCCGGAGATAAGGTGGTATGCGCCGTCGGATGTATCCGGCATCTCCCGGCAGGTAAGGTTGTTTTTGCAGAAATCGTAAAAACTTGTTCACCATAGAGCACACAGAGATCGCAGAGAAAAGCATATTTTTCTCTGCGCCCTTTGCGCCTTTGCGGTGAGCATATTTTCAGGTGAAACATGCCTTTTGAAGAGGCTTACCAGGAATCGATCTCGTTAGCCAGGAAAACATTGGCCGTGATGGAGCCGGAACCAATCTCCATAAGAACCGGCGGCAGATGGGAAGGAAACGCCCGGGGCGAAGGGCTCCTCCATCTCACTTTCTGGGCTGGAGAGTGCGCCATCCGCTTCCCGGAAGTGGAAATCGAGGTTATCACCGGTCCAAAAGCGCTAAAACCAACGGAACAAATCGTTATCCTCCATTACCTGATACACGCCCGGGGAGTCCCGATCACGGAAAACTGGATAACCTTCCGGCAGATCCCATCGGGCATGTTTTACTACGAACCTTTCGTCAAGAGGTGTATTAAGCCTTTCACCGGTTTCTTTGGCCGTCACCCGGAGATATTGCGGAAATTTTCCAAGGGGCTGCCAACCCTGTCCTCTATTGGGCTGGGCGACATCTCGCTCGTATGTCGTCCGCTCCCCAATATACCCCTGGCCTTTGTACTCTGGCAGGGGGATGACGAATTTCCGGCAGAAGGAAACATCCTCTTTGATGAAACGATCCCTTCCTTCCTCCCTACGGAAGACATAGTGGTGCTTGCCGGTATCCTTACCTATGGTCTTCTCGCCCGGGGGAGGAAACTTCTCGAATCAAAGCAGGACATTGGACGCAGATGAACGCAGATTTACAGGATTTGTAACAAGTTAGCATTTTGAAAATACATGATAAAAAGTGCAAAAAACATATCAAATCAGGAATTCAGGAAGACGTTTTAATCAGGAACTCAGGAAATCAGGAAAGTATTTTTGAGAAATTGATTTTCAGCAGTTCGGCTTCTGGTTGCTCTGTTTTTCATGAGTTCATGAGTTCCAAATTGAAGTGAGATTTTTGTATCTTCTTTTCATGAGGTTGTGAGTTCCAGATTAATAGCCTTTTCTGAATGTAGGACTGTTTCAAACACCTAACGTGTTACCAGGATTTTAAATATAGAAAGATAATTTGAAAAATTTTCTGCGCATATCTGTCCGCCCAGGCGGACGTCCTGATAGGGAAAAAAGATGAAAAAGATCATTACTACAAAAGAGGCCCCGGAGGCCATAGGGCCATATAGTCAGGCGGTCATGGCCGGCGGCCAGTTATTCATCTCCGGACAGATCGCCCTTGACCCGGTCACCGGAGAGATGGTCAATGTAGATATAGCCGCCGAGACCGGACAGATTCTGAAAAACCTTGGGGCGATATTAAGGGCGGCAGGTATGGGCTATGCGGATGTGGTTCAGGCTACTGTCTATCTGAGAGATTTGGATGACTTTGCCGCCATGAATGCCGTCTATAGTGAATTCTTTAAAGACGATCCGCCGGCCAGGGCCACAGTGGAGGTTTCCGGGTTGCCTAAAGACGCGCGGGTAGAGATGGCCTTTATTGCGGTAAAAACTGAGTAGTCAGAAGTCAGAAGACAGAATAATTCTGTATTCTGTATTCTGTGTTCTGTCTCCTGTCTCCACGGCTTCTAACTTTGGCTATTGAATTGAGGACATGGCAATGGATGAAAGTCTTACACTTACTCTCGATGACATATTCCCCTTTGACTGCCGGAAGGGCTTGGACTGCTTCAACCGGTGCTGCCGGGATATCAACCTTTTCCTCACGCCTTATGACATAATGCGGCTGAAAAGGAATCTTTCTCTTTCCTCAAGGGAATTCCTTGACCGCTATACCACAGCCCTCTATATGGAAGAAATCGGCCACCCCCTGGTGGTAATGAAGATGACCGGCGATGAAAAACGCTGTCCATTCTCCGGTCCGGATGGATGCCGGGTATATCCGGACCGTCCCTGGTCATGCCGCATCTTTCCGCTGGAACCATGCGTTGACAAAACCAGGGACAGCAAACCAGCAACCCCCTTGTATTCAGTAGTTAAGCGGCCGTTTTGCCTGGGCTTTAATGGAAAAAATCCCCCTTTGGAAAAGGGAGATACAGGGGGATTCCCGGAAGAAGATAACTTGTTAACCGTAAGGACATGGAGGGAAAGACAAGGGACGGCTGTTTACGAAGAGATGAACGACCTGTGGTCCCAGGTAACCCTTAGCGAGAGGTTCCCCGCCGGCGGTCTGGACAAAACAGGCATACAGATGTTCTTTCTCGCCAGTTACAGCCTGGACGAATTCGCTCAACTGGTGTGCAGACAAGGCTTCCTGGATACATACAAACTTAAGGGCGAAGAGATAAGGACGGCGTTACAAGACGAACTTTCTCTCTTTAAGTTTGCGTGCAGGTGGCTTCGGGTGGCGTTGCTTGGTGAGAAAATACCGCTTATCATACAGAATTCGGAATGCAGGAGTCGGAATTCAGTAACACTTTAGGTTTTTGAAAAATATGCCTAAGCAAGGCGCTCTATAAGGGCCAAAATCCCCCTCAATCCCCCTTTCCCAAAGGGGGAAGCGTTTCTCCTCCCTTTGAAAAAGGGAGGGTGGGAGGGATTTTAGAATACTCTTTCAACCAGCTAAACTGATACAGAATTCAGAATATTGACACCGGATGGATAATACCCCTCTTTCAAGGCCTCTAAACGTCAATAATCATCAGCCTGTCCGGTGACGTGGTGATCGCCTCAAGGCCCTTCGGCGTGAGAACATAGGTATCTTCAACGCCTATGTGCCCTACTCCGGGGAAGATGAACTTAGGCTCGATGGCAAAAGTCATCCCGGCCTCAAGCCGCATAGGATTCCGGGCCGAAAAAACCGGCAGCTCATCTACTTCCAACCCTATGCCGTGACCGATAAACGGCATCTTAGCCTCTCCATATCCCATAAAGTTGTCCGCATAACCCAGAGAGGCCGCCTTGTCAGAGGCCCATTCATAGATGCGGCCGCAGGTCTCGCCTACCCTTATCTTTTTCCGGAGTCCATAGTGTATCTCAATGACCGCCTCATAAGCCTTTTTCAACTCCTCGGGCAGGAAACCGAGGGCAAACATCCTGGTCTGGTCGGTCATATAACCATTTACACATCCTCCCAGGTCAACACTAACAGGCTCCCCCACAGAGATAACCTTACTTGACGCCCCCTGGCTAAAGGCCGGATTGATACCCCTGCCTCCTGTGGCCCCCTTAAAATAAGAAGGTTCCGCGCCGGACGGCCCGGATAGTATGTGCCCAAAAAAAAGTTCCTGGTTCCAGGCTCGCATACGCATAAATCCCTGGTGGCCGGCCCGGCGGAGCCGGTATTCAAGCTCAATGGAAAGTTCCAGTTCGGTCATTCCCGGCCGCAATAAATCCGGCACCTCTTTAATGACGCTGTTCAGTTGTTCGGCAGCCTGCCGCATCCATTCTATCTCCAGGGGAGATTTGAGCATCCGCGCCTCGCGAATCGCATGAGAAATGTCTGCTATTTTCACTCCCGGAAATACGTCATCCCTTAAATAAAGAAATAGCTTGGCCGGGATGACATCCATTTCCAGGCCCAAAAGCCCTGGGACATCATAACCATGCCCGGCTATCGCCTTGGGAATCCCCCGCACACCGCCAAGCGGTATAACGTTTTCAAGGGAAGACTCCGCTCTCGCCCGTTCCAGGTTGCGTCTGACCATGAGAAGGGGTGAGCCGCTCAGGGGCACAAAAAGATAAGCCTCCTGCATCGTGCCGCTAAAATAGTAAAGGTCTGCATTCTGTCTTATAAGGGCTCCAGCGATGCCTTGCGCCCGCATCTTTTCCTGGAGCCGCTGTGTACGGGCCTTTAAGATGTCGCTTTTAAAAACGGGCTCAGAGTCCATATAATTGTTACCTTTCCCGGTCCTTATAAATTAATTCTCACTAAACTGCCCATACGTCAAGGTAAAAATTAGATCCGGAGTTTCCTTTTTTTAGGGAATCCCTAAAAAAATACAAAAACAGACTTCTTGACATGGAATCCAAATACCCATAATATTGATACAATCCATCAGGTAAAAATATGGCCGATACAGCGCCCCAAAAAATCCTGGTTGTAGATGATGACAAGCTCACGCTGGATATCCTGACCAGCATGCTGGAACGAGACGGGTATCAAGTCACGCCGGTCGCCGGCGGCAAAGAGGCCCTGGCCAGCCTGGGCCGTGAGTTTTATAACCTCATCCTTACTGACCTGGTCATGGATGGCATGGACGGTCTCACCCTGCTTAAAGAGGCCAAAAAGATCTCGCCGGAATCGGTGGTCCTCATGATAACCGGGCATTCCTCCGTTGAGACGGCCGTAAATGCCATGTATGCCGGGGCCATGGACTACATCCTTAAACCCTGTGAACAGGCTGATCTCCTCTTCAAGGTGCAACGGGCCCTGGACAGGCAGCAACTGGGAAGGATAGCCAAGGAAAAGGAGAAGCAGGATGCCCTGCTGGACCTGGTGCGGGGGTTAGCCGACACATTGAACAACAGGATAACCACAGTAGTGGCCCTGGGGGACCTTGCCCTCGAACATCTGCAGCATAGTGAGGTGGAGAAGGCCAGAGACCGCTTAAAATCTGTTGTTGAGGCCGCGCTGCGCGTCACGGAAGTAGTCAACGAACTTCTTATGGTTACTTCCTACGTCAAAAAAGAAGAGTTATTTACGGCAGATATTCCCTTTATTTTCTCCTCACTCAGAAAAAAATTTGCGCCATTCACCATAAAGGTTACCGGTGACGGGCAGACCCTATCCGTGAAGGCATTAAGCAATATCTCTCTGGCCTTTGAAAAAATCGTGCAGAATGCCGTTGAAGCCATGGACGGCCAAGGAAGTATTGAGGTTAACATAAACCGGATCAAGGATCAGGACATGGTCGAGATTCGATTTATCGATCAGGGATCAGGAATCACGCGCGAAGATATCCCCAGGGTCTTTCTGCCTTTCTTCACTACAAAAGGGACCCAGTCTCCGGGGCTTGGTTTATGGACGGCTTATCAGATAGTAACCGGGGCAAACGGTACCATCCACATCGAAAGTGAGGCCGGGAAAGGCACCACCGTAGTGGTCAGATTACCGGTAGCCGGGGACCAAAACTGACATCTTAAGGAAAGTAATCGTTCACCGTTATCCGTTCACCGTTGACTGCAAGAACCTGAAAAGCGCGAGGAACGTCTTTTCGGTGAACGGTCAACAGTGAACGGTGAACAATTACGGGAAACACATCCATGACTTCCGCTATCACTATAAAGACGACAAATCAGACTGAGCTGATAGATATAACCGGTCAGGTAGAGCGGGTTTTAAAGGAAAAGGGGATTCAGGACGGTCTATGTTGTATCTTTATCCCCCATACCACCGCCGGGGTTACCATTAATGAAGGGGCGGATCCAAGTGTGCAAACGGACATCCTGGCCGTCCTGAATGAGGTAATACCTTTTCGTTTCCCCTACCGTCACGCTGAGGGCAACTCGCCGGCCCATATAAAGGCCAGTATCATGGGCTCTTCGGTAAAGGTAATTGTAGAATCAGGTAAGTTCTTGCTGGGAACGTGGCAGAGCATCTTCTTCTGCGAATTTGACGGCCCGCGCACCCGGAAGGTTTATGTTAAGGTCATTGAGGGGTAAGAAAGGATTGCAACCTGGTATTAAAGATAGTCGCCTCTATTGAATTTAATGGTCTCAACCGCAATAATAACCCCTGTTTCATTCAGAAGCCTTTTGAGCGGGTCGCCTGAAGGCAATCCCTGGATAACAGGATCAAGTTGTCTGACCTTCTCACCAGCCGAATCAAGCAGGAGACCGGCATCTTTCAGGGTTTTCTTTGGATCAGCAAGGGCCATACGGTATTGATCCAGAAGGGCAATCAATTCCTCTGCCCTGGCCACTCCCCGGAGCCTGGTATCTGTCCCCGGAGCGGCCAGCGCATCAATAGAAGAAAGCGGCGCCGCATTGTTTAGCCCTGCGCTCACAGGCGTTTGATCCGCCTTCCCCGCAACTTTGGAAAAGACATCCCGAAAGGACGCCCCTTCTGTTTTTTCCCCGGGCTTTAACCGGCCGGCCCCGCCAGGCAAATGGGTTACTGTCTCTTTTATCTTCATGGCCCTGCCTCCTTTATTGTTTTATCGGCAGTTAGATAAATAACTTAAAGAGAACGGCCTTTTTTTGTCAACTCCAGGGCCTTATCCAGATATTTTTTTGCCTGGACTTCGTCCCCTTTTATCCGACAGGCCCCGGCCAGATGTCTATAGACCTCAACCAGAAAGGCATTATCCTCAGCCGGCGCAATGTCAAGCGCCTCCTCTAAACACCGGAGCGCCTTATCAACCTCTCCCTGACCAAGATAAGCCATGCCTAATGTATCCAGATAACGATAGCGCCGCTCGAAGACACGCCGAGGCGTAGGGCCGGATAAGCTCACGGCCTTTTCAGCCATTTTTTGCGCTTCATCCGGATGGCGGCCGCTCTGAAGATAAAGATGGGCCAGATTGTTATAAATATCAGGCTGTGCGGGATCAAGGGCTATCGCCTTCTTGTAGGCATCTTCCGCCTCGTTTTCCTGTCCCGTCTTTAAGTAGAGGTTCCCGATGTTAAATTGGGCGCAAAAGAGGTCTTTCCTTATCTTTAATGCCTCTTTATACTCGCGCTCTGCTAAACTATATTCTCCGCGCGCCTCATAGGACACGCCCAGATTATTGTGTTCCTCCGCCGTGAGCGGATCGTGAAGGATGACGATTTCCGGTAGTTTTCCGCAGCCCAGGCACAAAAGGATCCAGCATAGTACAAAGGCCCAGGAGATATAGCTACGGCAATTAAAAAGCCTAAATCCCCCCTCACCCCCCTTTCCCAAAGGGGGGATTTTAGCTTGTCCCTTTGTTAAAGGGGGGATCCCGTCAAGTCCCCCTTTGATAAAGGGGGATACAGGGGGATTTGACGAATTTATGTATTTAAATGCCGCTTTAATAATAGAACGCATATTACTCTTGTATGGCCTTGGAAACAGGCATAATAAGGAGGCAGAGATAATTCATCCGGGCCCAGGCCGATTCCAGCCGCCCGTAAGACCAGAGGGCATCGGCCTCTGTCCCGGTATGGACAATCACCAGCCTCTGTTTTTCACTATACCCCACCGCTACGAGGTAGTGGGGACGTTGATAGACTGAAACACCCTCATCGATAAGGATAATAACAGGCTCATTACGTTCGATATGCCTTTTGAGGTCGGACAGACTTCCCGGATAGACATGGGTGTAGAATCCCCGGCGGCGGGCAAAATTTTCCAGGTCGGATAGCAATGTCCCCCTCAGCCCCGGAGAAAAAATATCCCCGGCAATTGCCTCCTCACTGATTGTATCCCCATAATAGTGAAGGACGCCGGCCAGGGCCGCCGTCCCGCAACGCTTATCTTTTTGATAAATAAAAGGAACGGAAGAGATGTAGTGACCCCGTTCCTCTCCGCGTGTAATTGCCTCGATAACCTGGAGACGCGTAGTTATGCGGCTGCAGGAGGCCGCCAGAAAAACCTGTAGAACGACGGCAAGCAATCCTATATTCCTGCGCCAAGCCACGGAAAGGAACGGGGTCACGATGGCGTTATCTTATGATAATCCTTTTATCCAGAAGATTGATAATTACTATGACCAGAATAATGATGAGTAATACGCCGATGACCGTGCCTACCCCATCACCGCCGGCCGTGATGCGCTCAGAAAGCGAAGCCAGGTGATGAATCTGTTCATCAGTCATCGAAGATAACTTGCCCGAGACCTCGTCCGGACTCAAGCCAAAATCCTTTAGCTTCTGCACGGCCATCTTGTTCTCCAGGACCTGCCTGACCTTAGCCAGTTCTGTCTCCCGCTCCAGAGATGCCCCCGGACCGCTCAGAATGGAGTCAGAAAGGGCGGCCGTAGCTAAAGCCGGAAACAGGAGAAAGGCTGTAAACCAGACGGTTACCGAGAACACCAGTAATGGATTTTTAAAACTATTTAAGCTCAATTTCGTACCCATGTCGTATCCCCTCCAAAACCGGTAAGCCAAAATGAAGATGGCAAAATTTGACAGCTATCTTATTCATCCTGTCCCTGATGTCAACAACTTTTCCACGCCATAACAAATCTCCCCAAATTCGCAGCTCAGCATTTTTTGCCTAAGAAAAGGGTAATACCTGCCTCGTCTAAAAGTTCGGTTCTCGGATACTCCATCGACTCCACCTGCCCCGGTGGCTGCAAAAGGGTCGAGTATAATCTTTCCACTTTGAATCCGGCTGCAATCAGCAACCCTTCCACCTCAGTAGAAGCATAAAAAGTGGCATATCTATATAAGGGGTGTCCGGCCTGCTTCTTTTCCGCATAGAGCTTGCCCCATGCGCTGTTTTTATTAATGCAGGCGATGACTATCCGTCCACCCGGCCTCAAAATCCGCCCGCATTCTTTAAATAAATTCAAGGGGCGCTGTACAAAACACAATGTAAAAAGGATAAAGACGGCGGCAAGGGTCTCACCCCGGAAAGGAATAGCCTCCCCCATGGCCCGGACGGATATAACTCCCCTGGCCTTGGCCAGATTAAGCATAATCATTGAAGGGTCAATTCCAAACTCAACCCCTAAGGCTGCGGCAAAACGGCCGCTTCCCGTTCCCACTTCTAACGACGGCCTACCCGGGGAAGGGCAGACGCATCTTATCGCCTCCAGCTCTATAGCAAAAAGGAGCGGCTCCTTTTCATACCAGGCATCGTACTCACGGGCTAAGACATCAAACGCCGTAGCAGCCTCTCGCGCCATCCGATCACCATACAAAATGCCGACACGGGGAAAACATCATTTGCTCATCGAAATTATTTTATCAATCAGCTCCTTAAATGCCTTCGCCGCAACGCCATTATCCGTATTTAGCACATAAGGTTTGCCGGCATCGCCTGCTGTCACTACCGCCGGATCAATGGGTATTTTGCCTAAAAACGGTATCCCCATATCACGGGCTGTTCTCTCACCGCCACCACTCTTAAACAACGAGATTTCGTGCCCGCACTGCGGACATTTTTGTCCGCTCATATTCTCCACAATGCCCAGGATCTGCATGTTTACTTCACGACAAAAGTTTATAGATTTACGGACATCGGCCAAAGAGACCTCCTGCGGAGTGGTCACGATCACCGCCCGGGCCTCCGGGATAGTCTGGGCCACAGTCAGCGGTTCATCCCCTGTTCCCGGAGGAGCATCGACAATCAGATAATCCATCTCACCCCATTCCACATCCGATAGAAATTGACGGATCGCCGAAATTTTTACCGGGCCGCGCCAAATTACGGCCTGATCCTTATCGCTCATCACTGATTCGATCGAAATAATCCCGAGGTTATTCGAATACCGTACCGGCCCAACCCGATGTCCCGGAAGATTCTCCGGTTGCCCGGTAACCCCAAGCATCCGTGGAATATTCGGCCCATGCAGGTCAACATCCATCAGGCCTACTTTATACCCGGACTGGCTCAAGCCAACCGCCAGATTCGTGGCCACCGTGCTTTTGCCCACGCCGCCTTTGCCGCTCATGACCAGCAGGATATTTTTAATCCTGCCCAGCGAGTCTCTTATCATCTCGTCTTGAACCGCCAGAGCCGCATCCCGCGCGTTATCACAACTGCAACTTTTTCCGTTTTCCTCTGCCATACTTTTCCCTTTCGTCTGTTATTCGTCGTATTATCAAAAGATTAACCACAAGGAACCTTTGCCGAAATCGCTAGTTAGTTTCCATCCGAAACCCCAAGATTTCCAGATGGAGCAATCTGCGCTCAGCAATCAGCATTCAGCTTAATATGTTGTTTGTCCTCACTTTTTGCTGACAGCTGATAGCGTGAAGTTCGCCTCGGCGAATCTGCCTAGGGAACGACCGGAAACGGTGGTTTCCGGATGAGCACTATTTACATGTATCCTACCTCCATTGGTCTAACTTCGCTTGTATATTACAATAAAAAAACCGGGAGGGGAACAGGATAGATAGGGGGCAAAATTCTCATCCCTGTTCCCTCTCCCGGCACCTAACAGCCTAACCTTAAATTAAGCAATTAATGTGCCAATATTATCTCTGTCCTGCTTTCTTGTCGGTTGCCCTTATAGCGTTCACAAAAATTAAAATATATCCGCTTGATTAGATAGGTTCATCTTTTAAAATACCGGAATATCATTGCGTTATTGCAACTGATTATTGCATTCCTGCAATTTCTCTAACCCAATCCTCTGCATTAGGTCTCAACCCCTCCTCATTAATCTACATCGCACAACCAGAAATCATACCCATGTCCCCGAGGTCTTATTAAAGAATTGCTTGATATTTGCCGATGGAATTTGTTAAATAAATAACATACACTACAAATGCTAAGGATCTCTTTGTCATGCTTGTCTGTTTTGACTCCAATCTTAATATCATGAAACTTGACGGGGTGATGGTATCCCTCCATTGCCATCATTATAATTGTGGGTTAGTCAAGGCGCTTGAAGAAATAGAGGAAATTAATGCGGTGGATATCTTTGTCCGTGCGGCAGCCGAAGAATTTTACCTTAATTTCAATAATTATATATTGAGTCTGGGAAAGGACAAGACCGATCGGGACAAGATGGAGGCCGCCGCTGAACTGTACCGGTTTATGGGGTTCGGCCGGTTGGATTTCTCGCAGTTGAATGAATCCGGGGGCAGGGCCTGGGCTGATTCCTCTTACTATGTGGTAGGCTGGTTGGCCAAATATGGCCGTCGCCGGAGACCGGTCTGCCATTTAACCCGTGGTTTTTTGGCGGGAATACTGGCGGCCATTTATGGAGGGACGGTGGGTAAATATAGGGTTGAGGAAGATCATTGCATGATTACGGGCTGCGATCGATGTGAATTTACCGTATCAGTTAATAAGTGATGGCTATGGACAGCAAAAAGGTAATAGAACTGGCTTCGCGCCTGCCCATTGAAAGTAATGAGCGGGGGATCATGGCTGCTTTTGGAATATACGCGGCCATAAATTACAATGAATTTTTCTTTAAGGCCGTCTCCCGTGTCATCCATAAGGTAGATGAGAGTGCAGCTCAGGTAGTAGAGCAAAAACTTTATGACGCGGTGCTGCAATGCGGCTACCACACCTTTCATGGGGCACGGACATCCATGCACTGGCGGGAACACATCCTGCCCATGATCAAGTCTCCGGAAGACGAAGTTCAGGCCCTGGTAGCCTTTACCAATGTCTTTGGTATAGGATACATAGAAGTAGAAGAGCTGGTGCCAAGCGAGAGACTGGTCACGACAGTAAAAAACGCCTACGATCCCGGCCGTTATCTGGAGGAATATGGCCCCCAACCGCATAGCCGATGTTATATGTTTAATGCGTGTACAGCCTCCTATATGGACTTGGTTTATGGGCCTCGTTATCCGGCCGGAATGGGTACGTTTATCTCTCGCGAGGTTTCATGCCGTTCCACGGGAGCTCCTATCTGCCGATTCATAGCCGAACGTAACATCAAGGAGTAGAAAGCCTTGACCGAAGGATATAGAAGCCCGGATGCTTGGGCAGGGAATATTAGTGCGTCGGCTATTCTGCATTCTCTGCCGGATGCCGTCTTGGTAACCGATCTGCAGGCGCGCATCACCTATTTTAATAGGGCCGCAGAGAAAATAACCGGGTTCCGGGGCCATGAAGCCCAGGGGATGTATTGCAAAGATGTTTTAAAGTCAGGGCTTTGTGAGACGGAATGTGCCGTCAAACGCGCCCTGGACAGCGATCAAAATATCTTTAATATCGAAACAACCATAACTACGGCTACCGGCGAAACCATCCCTGCCCTGGTCAGCGCCTCCCTGATCAAGGACTCAGCCGGCAAACTTGTAGGGTATTTGTATGCCTTTCGCGACATCTCACCTTTAAAAAAAATCATGTCTGATCTGGAGGTCTCACGCGCCAAATTAGCGGAGAGGAATGCCGAACTCGACACGGCCATCGAAGAGTTAAAAATGACGCAGGGACAGCTTTTGCAGGCCCAGAAAATGGAGTCTTTGGGCACCCTGGCTGGAGGAATTGCGCATGATTTTAATAACATCTTAACCGGCATCCTGGGGTTTGCCTCTCTTATCAGGACCAAGCTCCCTGCAGACAGCCCTATCGCGCGCTATGTTATGCAGATCGAACGCTCGGCCGTACGGGCCGCAGAGCTCACCAGTATGATACTGACATTCGCCCGCCGTGGCCGTTTTGAGATCAAAACAGCCGACCTTAATGAGATTGTACTGGAGGTATTACAAATACTAGGGCGAACAACGGATCGCAGTATTAAGATCGGCCATATTCTGTCACCTAAGCCTTGTTATGTGGATATAGATTCAGCCAAGATGGAGCAGGTTGTCATGAATATCTGCGTTAATGCCGTCGAGGCTATGCCCAATGGCGGGAAACTGACCATTAAGACCGAGGTATCTTTTCATTCTTTTGACGGCATGGAGAAGAAATTGCCCCATCAGCCGGCAGATGGGGAGTACGTCCGGCTTTCTGTTATTGATACCGGTGGGGGCATGAATAGCGAAATCCAACAAAGGATATTTGACCCGTTTTTTACCACTAAAGGAGAATCCGGCGGCACCGGCCTGGGCTTAGCTATGGTCTATGGTGTAATTAATGAATTCAAGGGTTATATTGAGATTGAGAGCACACCCGAGGCCGGAACGGCGTTCAGCATATACTTGCCTCTTTCTAAAGGCCCTTCTGAAGCAGAAGAGATGAAAGAACAGGGAAAGACCTCCGATGTTCCCAAAGGAAAGGGTGAAACCATCCTCCTGGTGGATGACGAGAGCATAATCCGTGAACTGGGCAGAGACACATTGGAACAACTGGGGTACAATGTTTTCGTGGCCGAGGATGGCCTGGCGGCTCTAGAGTTATATGAAAAACAGCGGGATAAGATCGATCTGGTTATTCTGGATCTGATCATGCCTAATATGGGCGGAAAAGAGGCCTTTGAGCGTTTGCGGCAGATAAATCCAGATATCAAGGTAGTTATCTCAACCGGCTATGCCAAAGATGAAGTCCTGGAGCCCCTGTTGGATAAGAGGGCGGACGGTTTTATAAAAAAACCTTATAAGATACAAAATATGGCCCGGGTGGTAAGAAGCGCCATCGGATCAACCTATTGATTCCCCGGCTCTCCCCTAAACGGATAAAACCTTTAAGCAGTAATTCCACAAAAATTCTCCCATAATGACTTGACTTTTTTGTTTTTCTGGCAGATAAATTACGTAGAAAGAGACCCCGATTCATTGAGGACGGTTAACACAGGACCGTATCTCTAAACAGAGGGAGGTAACCAAGGTATGGCAGTTCAGCCGGCGAAACACCAATCTAAATTATTCAGGACCGAAGACTACTGGGCCATATGGCTCGGGTTGGCTATTATTGCCGT
Organism: Desulfovibrionales bacterium; assembly: GCA_028715605.1. Classification (NCBI taxonomy): domain Bacteria; kingdom Pseudomonadati; phylum Thermodesulfobacteriota; class Desulfovibrionia; order Desulfovibrionales; species Desulfovibrionales bacterium. The sequence goes on along the minus strand of JAQURM010000003.1, from coordinate 94,023 downwards.
AGCTATGATAGCCTTCTGGACCGGCGGCACTATCAAACCATACGCCGTGACTCCCGGCGGGTGGAGTAGTATTGGCGAAGCCGTGAAGGATTTTTCTGACCATTTGGGCGGGTACATGGCTATTTTCCTTGGGTTCGGCGCAGTTTTCACCTTAAGCATATCGATTATGGGACGCAGCGTTAAAGAGTACATCGGCGGCTACGTAATAATCTTTATCGGAGCCCTTCTAATCTTCTACCTGGCCGGGTGGGAAGTGATGAAAAAATGGGACTTGGGCGCGCCGCTCCTCGCCCTGTTGATCGGCCTTCTGATCGGCAATTCCATTAAAATACCCAAATGGATGCACACCTCGATGCGCACCGAATATTATATCAAGACTGGTATTGTGCTCCTGGGGGCTACGCTGCCACTCACTCTGATTTTGGAAGCTGGCGGGATTGCCTTTCTGCAGGCTACCATAGTGTCTGTGGGCACATGGTTGACTATATACCTGGCGGCTACCCGGATATTTAAGCTCGATCCGCGCTTTGGGGCTGTCCTGGGTGCAGGCGGAGCGGTTTGTGGAGTTTCCGGGTCTATTGCCATAGGCGGAGCCGTAAAGGCAGAGAAGGATCATATTGCCATTGGTATCGGTGTGGTCTCAGTATGGGCTATAGTCATGATCCTCACCCTGACGGTGGTCACAAAATTTATGATCCCGCCGCCTGGAACCCCGGTTACACCCGCTGATCCGTGGTACATAATTACCCCTGGAGAAGCCGGCGCCTGGGTAGGAACCTCAGAGTATGCGGATGCTGCCGGTTTCGCCGTGGTTGCGGAAATTGCCCAACGTTATGGAGATGCGGCCATCCAGGCCTTTACCTTGATGAAGGTCATCGGCCGGGATATTTGGGTAGGGCTTTGGGCCTTCATACTATCGGTCGTCTCGTGTATGTACTGGGAAAAGGGCGAAGGCACTCGTACCTTTGGTGTCGGTGTGGTTTGGGACCGTTTTCCTAAATTTGTCCTCGGCTTTTTTGCCGCCTGCGTGATCGTCAGTGTAATTGCCGGTATGGCACCGTCTAGCCACTCTGGAAAGGCCAAACTGGACGATGTTTACAAGTCACACGGCCAAAAGCACGCCTATAAAGCCGACTTTTCAAACTATCAAGCCCCGGCCCAATTGGCGGAAAAGTTCGCGTATGATCCCGTGGCACAAGCTATAACCTATAAAGGTAAAATGTCCAGGCAGGAGCTCCAGATACTGCTCCCGGCGGCTGTCACCCCGGATCAGGAGTGGGCGCTGAAGAATCTCCAATTTAAATCGGACTGGGTCGAAAGCGTGCTCACGGAAAAGGCCATCGCCCCCATAAAGAAGCTTCGAGACTGGACCTTTGTTTTATGCTTCCTTTGCATCGGACTGGCTACCCGCTTCAAAGACCTGGCCACATTTGGAATGAAGCCGTTCTGGGCATTTGCCATAGGGGTGCTGGTGAATGTTCCTCTTGGTTTTATTCTTACCAGCGTCGTATTTAAGAACTACTGGGCGGCTATAGGAGGTTAGGTGTGAACCCACAACTGGCCACGACTTGCGGGAATTGCAGGCATTTTGACAACGATCCCCTTATGCTGGAAGAGGTCTTCAAGGGAATCAACATCTTGAGTTCCGTACATGGATGCAGCCGCGGGGACGCCGGCATATGCGGCCTTCACAATTTATATCTCCTGCCTGCACACAGTTGCCTGGATTTTGTGAGAAAAGGATAATTCCGGTTAGGATTGAACACAACCATTATTCTCTGCCAGGTACAATCTGAACAGGAACTTCACCTTTTTGCCGGGGCGCTATTTCGCCAATGACAAAGGCCTTTTCTTTATTGGCCTGGGCCTCAAAGAGCACGTCCTGACATGCCTCTGCGGGAACTACCAGTACCAGGCCGATACCGTTGTTAAACACCTTATACATCTCGTCATCTGTAATACGGCCTTCTTTCTGAATAAGGCTGAATATGGGGGGGACATCCCACGATCCCCCATGGATGATGGCCTTACAACCCTGGGGTAAAATACGCGGTATGTTATCTATGAAACCGCCTCCGGTGATATGCGCGATGCCGGATATTTTTTGATGTTTCAGGATATTGAGTATAGTTTTGGCGTAAATCCGGGTCGGCTCCAACAGCTCTTTGCCTAACGTCCGGCCTAATTCAGGGATCTCCCGTTCCAACTCCCACTGAAGCTCTTCAAGAAAGAGTTTACGCACCAGGGAGTAGCCGTTGCTATGCAGGCCGCTGGAGGCAAGGCCGATTAATTTACAGCCCACAGATATCTCAGAGCCGTCTATAATTTTATCCTGTTCGACTATGCCGACCACAAACCCAGCCAGATCATAGTCATCCGGAGCGTACATCCCGGGCATTTCCGCTGTCTCCCCGCCTATTAGCGAACATCCGGCCTCCTTACACCCCCTGACGATGCCTTTGACTATATCGATTGCCACATCAGGCATGAGCTTAGCGGTAGATAGATAATCAAGAAAAAAGAGGGGTTGGGCGCCATGGACAATTATATCGTTTACGCACATGGCGACCAGATCTATGCCGATAGTGTCGTGTTTATTAAGAAGGGCTGCTATCTTTAGCTTCGTCCCCACACCGTCTGTTGAAGAGACAAGCACTGGTTTTTGATATCTGATGGCGCTTAGGGAGAACAGGCCGGCAAACCCGCCGAGGTCGGATATGACTGCGCTCTTGAAGGTAGAGGCCACAAGGGGTTTGATCTTGTTTATGAAACGGTCGGCCCGTGTAATATCAACACCGGCTTCGGTATAACGGGATGATTTACTCATGGCAAAATTAAAAATCCTTCCGGATAGATTTGTATAAAGGGATGCGCAAGAAGGTCTTCCTTATAGTGCACAGAGGTCTAAAAGTCAATAGCCACAATAAGGGTGAAAAGGTCATTTTTTGGTCTAGTCGGGGAAAGTTTAACGCTGTTGACGAATATCAATATTATGTTAGAATAGCTTTAAATTTAGCCAGACAGTGTGCCCGCCCTCCATTTAAAATTCCGGTTAAAGGCAATATATTGGCAGACCCCACAAATAGTAGCCACCGTTCTGAAGAAGATACCAAAGCGCCTGAAGAGAAAACGAATTCGCTCGTCTCCCATGACCCGCTGCGTCAATATTTAATGGAGATAAACCGTTATCCTCTCCTCACCAGAAAGGAAGAACAAGACCTGGCCTTGCGTTATTTTAAAGATAAAGATATGGAGGCCGCTTACAGGCTGGTGACCTCCAATCTTCGTCTGGTCGTGAAGATAGCGCTTGATTTCCAGAAGTACTGGATGCAGAATTTTTTGGATATTATACAGGAAGGGAATATCGGGCTTATGCGGGCGGTGCGGAAATTCGACCCCTTTAAGGGGGTTAAGTTTTCTTATTATGCCTCTTACTGGATTAAGGCGTATATCTTGAAATTTATCATGGACAATTGGAGCCTGATAAAAATCGGAACCACCCAGGCACAACGAAAGCTTTTCTATAATCTTAAGAAGGAAAGGGATCGGCTGGATGCGTTGGGATATGAGCCGGTCCCCAAGCTTATTTCAGAAAGGCTCCAGGTTAAAGAACAGGACGTAATAGAGATGGCGGAACGGATGGGAGGATGGGAGGTTTCGCTTGATGCCCCGGCCCAAAAAGACGATACGGGTAGTACGTACGGCAGCACTATAAAGGCGGAAGGGCCGGCGGTTGAAGATGAAATAGCACACTCAGAGCTTTCAGAGAAACTGCAACGTAAGCTAAGGGAGTTTGGAGATACGCTGAAAGGGCGGGAGAAAGAGATATTTGAAATGCGCATGCTGGCAGAAAATCCTCTTACTCTCCAGGAAATCGGCGACAGGTTTGGTGTAACCAGAGAACGGGCACGCCAGATTGAGGCCGGCCTGATGAAACGCCTCAAGGACTATCTGAAGAAGGAACTGCCGGATATTGAAGATTATGTAGCAATTACCGGAGAGTAGGTTTTATAGTGAATGTCATTAGTCAATAGTCATTTGTCACTGGGAAAGGCGCTAAATCTTCCCGCTTAACCAATGACTAATGACCAGTGACGTTACCTATAATTGAAGCTCCCCGCAGCAAGCTACGGGGAATCTCCGTATGCAAGGTAAAATGCATCGTATTCGCTCGCTAACACCGCTGCAAGCAGCGGGGAATGCGCTCGCTATGCATGTTCATTGGAGGTATAACTTAATGCCGTATTGTAGAGTCGGTTCCCTTTTGATTTTAACTCTTGCCCTCTTGTGCTTAAGCGTTTCTACCGCGTATCCAGAAGCAGATGGAGACCAGGGACAGGCCTATTACCATTATCTGCAGGCCCAGATGGAGTGGAAGGCCGGTAACCTGAAAGGCGCTGTTGACCAGTATAAAAAGGCCCTGGATTATGACCCGCAGTCCGCTCAGTTGATGTTTGAACTGGCCTCTGCCCTGGCCCAACAAGAACATCTCCGGGACGCCCTTTACTGGGCAAGGAAGTCTGTGCATCTGAATGATTCGGTATCTGTTCACCTGCTTTTGGCCCGTATTTATACAAGCCTTGGACAGTTCGGGGAGGCTATTAATGAGTATGAGCAGATAATAACGTCAAATCCCGAAGATCAGGAGTCCTATCTACTTTTGGGAATGCTTTATGCGAAAAACAAAGAATACGAGATGGCGGTTAAGACCTTAAAACGTCTGATAGAAAAAAATGGTGAGGCATTAATGGCCTATTATTATCTGGGGCGGGTTTACTCTGAGACAAGGCTCTGGACAGAGGCGGAGAAATATTACTTAAAGACCCTGGATATTAATCCATATTTTGAACCGGCGCTTTTCGACTTGGCGGCCCTTTATGAGGCCGAGAGGAAGAAGGATAAAGTAATTTCCATGTATGAACGGATCGTTGCCTTTCATCCCCATAATACCGAGGTGTTAATTCGGTTAGGCGGTTATTATCTCAGCGAAGATCGATTTTCTGACGCCATCAAACAATTCGAAGAGGCCAAGAAGGTCTCTCCTGATGATACCAGGGTGTTGGCGCGCATAGGCATGATCTATCTGGCAGAAGGCAAATATGACGAGGCTATTAAGGAACTGGGGAATGCGCTTTCGGCCAACCCCGATGAACATAGGGCGCGTTATTATCTGGCCGCAGCGTATGCCGAGAGAGGGGAACCTGATCGGGCTATTGAAGAATACAAGAAAATCCCGGAGGGATCAGAGACCTACATTGAAGCACGAATACAACTGGCCAATATCCTGCGTCAGCAGAAAAGGTCAGATGAAGCTATAGCGATTTTACAGGAAGCCATATCTTCCAAATCAAGAAAGCCCGGGCTTTATATCGCCATGGCTTATGCTTATGAGGATGCAGACCGGCTGGACCAGGCAGAGTCCGTTTTGTGGGAGGGCATCAAAGAGTTCCCTGAAGACATGGAACTCCAGTTTCAGTTGGGGGTGGTTTTTGATAAGCGTGGTGAAAAGGAAAAGAGCATCGCGAAGATGAAGGAGGTTCTCGTTGCTAATCCCCGGCATGCCTACGCCTTGAACTATCTGGGTTACACCTATGCGGACATGGGAGTCAAACTGGACGAAGCGGAAAAAATGATCAAAGAGGCCCTCCAGATAAGGCCTGACGATGCCTATATTACAGATAGCCTGGGGTGGGTATATTACAAAAAAGGACTTTATGACGAGGCTATTAAGGAACTGGAAAAGGCGAACGAATCGGTGGGAGGAGATCCTGTAATATCCGAACACCTGGGGGATGTCTATTACAAGAAAGGACTTTTCCCCAAGGCGCTGGAAAGTTATCTTAAAGCAGAGTCCGCCTATACCAAAAAGGAAGACAAGGACAAGGTTTCCGCCAAGATAGAGGAAGTCATGTCTTTACTCGGGGAGGATAGTCTGAGTGATAAATAAAAACAAAGCATTAGGATGTCATGAGGATTCCCCGGTGTCCCCGATGAAACTCACATCCGCGGCGGACAAAGGACAATAAAAATAATCCCCCCCCTTTGCTAAAGGGGGGGGATTAAAAGTCCCCCTTTGGAAAAGGGGGATACAGGGGGATTTTCAGGTGAAAATGTCATTCCGTGCCTGACACGGAATCCAGGGTTTTAGTTTGTGGATTCCTGCTTTCGCAGGAATTACACACGGGGCAGGAATGACAGATAAGAGGTATTTCCAGGTGAAGCAACTGATTTTTCTCTTGCTGATTTTATTGACAACGGCCTCTTGTGCAGTAGTGCCGAAAGCCATTGAACAACCCGGCTATGAGACAGGCGCCCTTGAGAAGGAGATAAGGGCCGGCCTTGACCGGCGCAATGGGGCAATGAACAGTTTTGAGGCCGAGGCTGATATAACCCTTGCGTATTCAGGCGTAGATTACAAAGGCCAAGCCCTGATTGTAGGACAAGGGCCGTCTTCACTGCGTCTGGACTGTCTCGGTCTTTTCAGCCAGCCGGTCTTGTCTTTTGCCACGGATGGAGAACATTTTGCCCTTATTTCTGTCCTGGCCATGAGATATTACGACGGGAATCTGTCGTCATCGGCTGTGGCCTCTCTTATCCCAGGCGGCGTACAAATACAGGATATATATCACTGGTTCCTGGGAGGCTTTGATTTTAAAAACCGGCGGCTGATTTCCATTTATCCTCATAAACTTAATCCGTCTCTGGTGGTAATGGAACTATCGAATGAACGATCAGGATTAAGGGAGGAGGTCTGGCTTGAACCATCGGAAGGCGTGGTTAGGCGACTGGCATTAAAGGATATCCGGGACAATGAGCTTCTAACTGCAGAGAGCGATGGCGTGGTAAAAAATGGGGATTTCTCTTATCCGGGAACGGTCTGTTTTTCTCTGCCATTATCCGGACTGCGCCTATCCATGGCCTACAAAAAGGTAACTCTTTTATCCAATGCGCCTTCTACGGTATTTTCCCTCCCCTGCCCGCCGGGATTCCGGCATAAGACCTTCAATTAATATGCGGTTCCTGGCCGACAAAATGTTGGGCAAGCTTGCCAAGTGGCTGCGCATCCTGGGTTTTGATACCATTTATCTCGCGTATCCTGCTTTGCCTGAAATAAGAGAGCAAGCAGCGCAAAGGCGCATCTTTTTAACCCGCGATAGAAGCCTGCTGCATAACGTTCCCGGCGCGGTATTTATCTCCTCAGACCATGTGGATGCGCAGCTCGGGCAGCTCTACAAGGCAGGCCATATCGACTTTAAAGAGGAGATGTGGTTCAGCCGCTGTATTTTGTGTAACATGCCGCTTACAACTGTCTCCAATGAAGAGGTAGATACCTTGGTGCCGGAATACGTGCGCCGGACGGCTTCTTCATTCGCCCGGTGTCCCCTTTGCGGGAAGGTTTACTGGCCGGGCAGCCATTTAAACCGGATGCAGGAGAGAATAAGGCTTATAAAGCTTCAGGCCGCAAAATCACCTTCTGCACCCTAAAAGGCCCGGTCACTTGACAGTAAGCCTTCTCCGTGTTAGAGAACACGAGAAATTGTACCATCTTTTGCGCCCCCGTAGCTCAGGTGGATAGAGCACCAGATTCCTAATCTGGGTGTCGTGCGTTCGAGTCGCGCCGGGGGCACCAGTAAAATTAAAGGCTATCCTCCTCGGCGGATAGCCTTTTTGTTTTTGGTCACCTATTGGTTACCTGTTTTTTGCAGGTGGTTACTAATACGTTACTAAAACCGAAAGGGGCTATCTGACTGTATCAGATAGCCCCTTGATCTTCCTGGTGGAGATGATGGGGATCGAACCCACGACCTCCACGTTGCGAACGTGGCGCTCTCCCAGCTGAGCTACATCCCCTCTGGCATTAAACACCTTAATCTGCCTGTATCTTTAATATCTTTGCGGGGATCTGTCAAGGAACGATTGCCCCCCTGATCACCAGCAAGATATCATCTGCGGCGTTGCCTTCGATCGCTCCTCCTTGCGGCGTATTGCTCCATACGCCTCAGTCGTCGCTCCTCGGCGCCTTGCATCTGATATCTTGCTGGTGATCAGGAATAATCCATAACCTGCTGATTTTAATCTCGATAGCTAAATTAGACGGTGGATTTGGGGCCCCTGATTACCGGCAAGTTACGCTCAGAAATGATGGTTTCCATAAAGATGTGGGGAAAGTCCACACGATTCCAAAAGCCACCTATTACTGTGGCATAGTGTCAATTCCTGCGATAAACGACAAGCCGCCGTCTTTCGTGCGTAACCGGCAGGGTAATTTCCAGGTTATTGACCAGATGAAAGACCTGGAGCCGGGCATCCCGGGCCACGGCGTCAATCTCCTCCTGCACCCGCGGCCCTTTCATGGCAATGGCATAACCCTTCTCTTTGAGAACAAATCGGGACAAATCGAGGAAGATTTTTAAGTCAAAAGCCGCCCGCGAGATGACCACGTCAAATTTTTCGCGCCATTGCAGCTCTTGGGCCATAGCCGCATCCAGATGCAAACGCTCGGCCCGGATTCCCCGAAGGCCGAGGGCGCGGATTATATGTCTTAGAAAAAAGGCCTTCTTCTCTCTGGCCTCGACCAGGGTTATAGAAAATCCCGGATTGGCTATCTTCAGCGGGATACCCGGGAACCCAGCCCCTGAGCCTATATCCAGGACATGGCTGTACGGCGGGATAAGGGGAAGCGGCGTCAGTGAATCTATAAAATGTTTATAGATAATTTCCCGGTCGGTCTTCAGGGCGGTCAGATTTATTTTTTTATTCCATTCCGTTAAATCCGCAAGATAGAATAGGAATTTCTCTACCTGGGAGTCAGAAAGGAATATCTTGATCTCAGCGGCTGCCTGTAGTAAAAGCTCTGATGCCGATCCCTTCACCTGAGAATCCCCCTGACCCCTTTGATAAAAGGGAAATCGCCCTATCCCGGCGGACTCGCGATGACATTGTCCCCAAAGAATATTATTTGCCGATGCAGAACCGGCTGAAGATACGGTCCAAGACGTCTTCCGGTGTGGTCTGGCCCGTGATCTCACCCAGGCGATCGAGGGCCTCCTGAATGTCGATAGCTACTATATCCGGCGTGATGCCCTTAAGGAGGTTCTCCCGGGCCTGAGAAAGAAAAGGCAGGGTCTGGGCCAGGGCCGCATACTGCCGGGCATTGGGAATAATGGCGGTGTCCGGCATATCCGCTGCGCCTCCGACCACGGCCGAAAAAACAGCATCTTTAAGTTTTCCCAGATTCGTCCCCAGCAAGGCGGAAATCACTACCAGGTCTCCGAGGCCAAAAGATTCGCGCAGTCTCTCTGTATCCAGCTTAATGCCCCGGTCCATCTTATTGATTACGATTATGAAGGCCCGGCCCTGGATGTCCTTATAAATCGCGTAATCCTCCGGGCTCAAATCAGCGCTGCCGTCTATCACGAAGAGGAGCAGATTGGCCCCGGCTATCCGCTTTCGGGTCAGCTTTATGCCGATTCCCTCTATCTCATCGCGTGCCTCCCGGAGGCCGGCGGTATCGATAATCTTAACCGGTATCCCCTGCACGTTTAAAAGCTCTTCAATAATATCCCGGGTTGTCCCGGGTATGGCCGTAACAATGGCCCTTTCCTCCTCCAGCAGGGCGTTCAAAAGACTGGATTTGCCTACATTGGGCCTGCCCATTATGGCCACCGTGACCCCTTCCCGGTAAACCCTTCCCTGTTGGTAAGAGGCCAGGAGGGCCCGAATGGGTTTGACCGCCTCGCCTTCCAGCCGGCAGGCTAGTTTTTCGGCCTCCATGATCTCCACATCCTCCTCCGGAAAGTCTATGGCCACTTCCATGACAGCCAGTGCATCCAGCAGGCCGTTTTTTATAGTATTCACCCGCTCCGCCAGTCCGCCCATAAGCTGGCCGGTAGCCAGTTTGAGGCCACGGCTCGTCCGCGCCGCGATACTCTCCATGACCGCCTCGGCCTGCGTAAGATCAATCCGACCGTTCAGGAAGGCCCGTTTGGTGAATTCACCCGGGTCAGCCAGACGGGCGCCACAGGCCAGAACCACAGACAGTATTCTCTGCAAAACGATATAGCCGCTGTGGCAGTTTATCTCGGCCACGTCTTCACGCGTGTAGGTATGCGGACGGCGCATCACGGAGAGGAGGACTTCGTCTATGACCTCTCCCTTTGCCGGATCAACGATGTGTCCGAAATAGAGGTGATGACTCTGGAAGTGATCGATGGGGTTACGGGGCCGAAAGATATTACGAACTATGTCTTCGGCCCGGGGGCCGCTGATTTTGATTATCCCGATACCACCCGCGCCTACCGGCGTGGCTATAGCCGCTATGGTATCCCCGTGACGATACATATATGCGGTAGGCAGAATAAGTCATCCCTGCGAAGCTTGTCCCTGAACCCAGTCAGGGAGCAGGAATCTATACCCTAAATTCCCGTTAGAGTTTACCCCTGTATTCCCGTTTGGACGGGAATGACAACGACTGATAGTCAGGACATCTAACGGGACATACCTTTTGCTTTTCCCCGCTCCCGCGCGAAGACGGCAACTTTTTTTAACAACCCATCCCCGATACTTTTGGTCTTAACGACCGGATCATTTTGCAGGGCGACATGTATGGCGCGCCGGTCCGCAGCACTAAGCAGGTCTGTATAGAATGATTTTCCCGTCTTCTGGGCCCTCTCTTTAAGGCGCATGGCCATCTCGGTAAGATAAGCCTTTCGCCTCTCCCGGTAACCCTCACAGTCCAAAACCACTTGGATTTTTTCTCCGGCTACCTTACTGAGCATCTTGTTTAAGAGATATTGCAGCGCATCAATGGTCTGCCCCTGTTTGCCGATAAGGAGACCCGCGTCCTTACCCCGGAGGTTAAGGACTTCGAAGCCATTCTCAATGCTGCTTTCTACGGCCAGGTCAAAATCAAGCAAGGCAATCAATTCCTGTAATATCTGCTCCGGATCAGCCCTCTCTATTCCGGGTCCTTCAGGCTGCGCTTCCGGAGTCGGGACGCTGACCCGAACCTTTGCCTTTTTCAGACCCAGACCAAACACACCGCTCGACCCGGTAGAAATAACCTCGATCTTTAAATGTTCCCGGGGGAGACCCAATTCCTGACAGGCCGACTCTATAGCCTCTTCTACTGTTTTTCCTTCAAATATACCTTCTGACATGCGACCCCCCACTTATCATGCAGCCTTCTTGTTGATATAATACTGCTGACCAATGGATAGAATGTTGTTAACCAGCCAGTATAAGACCAGGCCGGCAGGAAAATTGACAAACAAAAAAGTAAAGATGACCGGCAGGAGTAACATTATCTTGGCTTGGACAGGATCGCCGGCGGTAGGGGTCATCTTCTGCTGAATAAACATGGATGCCCCCATAAAAATGGTTAAAACCGGCAATCCGCCCACATACGGTATATCAAAACCTACCGGCAGCCGGTCCGGCGCCGAAAGATCATTTATCCACAGTGCAAACGGGGCATGGCGTACTTCTATGGCGTTCAACAGCACCTTATAAAGGGCGAAAAAGACCGGGATCTGGAGAAACATGGGCAGGCATCCCCCCAGGGGGTTGATCTTATATGTCTTGTAAAGCCCCATGAGCTCGTCGTTCATCTTCTGTTTATCATTCTTGTACTTCTCGCGGATTTTGGCCATCTTAGGTTGTAGCTTTTGCATCTCCTTCATGGAATGGTAACTCTTATGCGTAAGAGGCCAAAAAAGGATTTTGATTAAGACTGTTACCAGAATAATGGCGACCCCGTAATTATGGATAAAGCGGTTAAAAATATTTAATGTAAGCAACAGGGGCTTGGCAATAATGTCAAACCAGCCAAAATCCACGGATTTTTCCAGTTTCAGGCCCAACGGCTTGAGGGAAGAGAGGTCTTTGGGGCCAAGATATAGCTGGTAATTCAGAGTGGTTTGCTTCTGGGCCGGGATAACCACCGAAGGATAAATAAAAGAGGTGAGAGTAACATCCCCCTTTATTTTCGACATCCTCACATGACCTGATTCCACGACCCGCGGGACAATAGCGGATATAAAGTATCTATCCTCATAAGCCACCCAGGACACCTTACCGTTAAGTACCCTGTCTTCTTTCATTTTTTTAGCCTCTATCTCTTCCAGGGTATCATTAACATAAGCGGCCGGGCCATTAAAGGTATAGCCATTGTCTTTGTCATAGGGGCGGTTAATGAGGTCCAAAGACACGTCTTCGCGCACTGGCTGGGTAGTCGGGTTAAAAACCATCACTTCGAGGTCTATCTTATATGTATCGTTATAAAAAATATATTTTCTTATAAATTGCCAGCCCTCCGGAGAAACATAAGCCAGTGAAAGGGCCGCCTGATTTTTTCTCGGATCAAGGTCTATGACATAACGGTCGGCCTTAAATACGGCATCCTGCACCTGCGGAAGGAGGCCGCCGGGGAAACTCATCCCCAGAGGAAGGTAAACGGGCTGATCTACCTTAATCAACTCCTTAAGGGGGGATTTTTCGTCCAAACTCTCCCGGTATTTCTTCAGCTTAAAACTCTTGAGACGGCCGCCGAATTCGGTAAAGGTAGCCTCATAACGATTTGTGGAAACAACAATATCTTTGGCCGAGGAAATATCGACGACCGCGCTCTCCAATGGTTTTAGCGGTACAGGAACGGGCTGAACAGCCGACTGGCTTTGGGCAGGCACGGGCTGCGCCTCTGACTTTGCCGGGGGCGTTTTCTGTGTTTTAGGCTGTTCGGCAAAAAAGTATTGGTATATTACTAAAGTAAGTATAGACAAGACTACGGCAAAAACAGTTTTGCGGTCCATGTATTATCTTCTCCGGTGAATAAGATCGCCTATTTTTCTCTAACAGGGTCGTATCCGCCCCTATGGAAGGGATGACACTTTAGAATCCGCATACCGGCCATGAGAATCCCCCTTGCCGGCCCATAATGTTCTATAGCTTCAATGGCATACTGAGAACAGGTCGGTATAAACCGGCAGGAGGGTTTTAAGACAGGAGAAATAAGGCATTGATACAGCCTGATTATTGCGATACATAATTTCTTCAACATGTTCGAAGCAAAGGCGATTTCTTCAGCTCATGCTCAATATCCGGATATGCAGGCCTCGATGGCAGGCTTCTGACCGAAAAAATATAGTCATTTGAAGGCGGAAAACAGGATTTATGCAGGCGAAAAAACTCTCTTATCAACCGCTTCATCCTGTTGCGCCTTACCGCGCCTTTTATTTTACGGCTAATAGCTATACCCATGCGAGGTATTCCGAGGTCATTGGACCGGACAATGATGATAAAGTGTTGTGTTGCAATACGCTTACCTGACTTGTATGCAGCGACATAATCTTGTCTTCTGCGTACTCTGTCAACCTTCTTAAGCGCATACCCTCCCATATCTTCTGATACGCCACTAATGATTTTCTCAGTTAACCTTAGGGCCGCTATACCGTAAGGCGCTTTCGCCCCTTAGCCCTTCTCCTGTTGATTACAGCTCTCCCGGCTCGTGTTCTCATCTTACTTAAGAACCCATGCGTCCTCTTACGTCTGATGTTACTGGGTTGAAATGTTCTCTTCATGAGTCCATCTCCATATCTATCTAATTGGAATAAAAGACAATTTAATGCCTTATTAAAAGTTGATTACTTAAACATATATTTGCATACCTGTCAAGTAGCGGAGAAAAATCCGGCACTCAAAGGCGCGAGAGATAAAAAGGCGGCCCTTATTCAGGTGTTATATTGGCGGAAGTGCATGGGAATCGAACCCACCCGAGAGGCTACTAACCCCCCGCACCGGATTTGAAGTCCGGGAGCCTCACCAGAAAGCTATCCACTTCCAGCTTGAATATATATAAACCTTAAAATACGTTGTCAAGTTTTAAACCGGCCCAGAGTCCCCTGAGTTTTTAGGAGACCTCTTTCTCTGAGCGAAACTTGCTGGAGCAGTGGGGCACCCACCGGGGGCAAGCAGGAAGGGGAAAGCCAGCCCTTTAGAGGCTGGAAGGGGTAAGTATTCCCCGCCTGCGAACCCCGAAAGGGTCACTGCGCAAACCGTGAAGCGAAGAGATAAAGGTTCACCCAAGAAAAGCCAGAAGTCGCAAGGCCGCAGAAGAAGCAGAGAAAAGAAATAGCTGTTTTTCCCTTTTGTTATCAATAAGATATGCAAAAAAACCTTGACACGCACGTCCTTATCCGGGTAGAAAGCCGCCTTATGGAACGGAAGTCATCTATACAAAAGTGGATTCTTCTGCTGATAATAGGCCTGACCGCGTGGCTGATTTTTGCGGCTGCCCGTCCCGACGGGGAGACCAGCGGAACTTACTGTAATCCTTATTCCGCAGAACAGGTCAAAAAAATGATGCGGTTCCACGGCACATTGGCTGCCAAGTTTGATGGACAGACCTGGTGGTATAAGTCAAGGGGGCACTGGCTGCGGCTGGACAATGCCGAGGCCAGACGGCGGTGTTGTATTTAGTTATTCGTTCTCTGGTCAATAATCAAATGTTTCAGGACATCCCAGGACTTCTCTAATTTTTCCTCTTCTTCTTTACGTTGTCTTTCCGCCTCGACAGGATCTGTAATACTGTAATAGATGATCTGTTTTCGCCCATCGGATAAGGTAATCTCCTTAGAGCCTACCATACGCCCCGGGTCATATCTCCTATGCCTTTCCCGCTCCTCGTGCTCGGTCTTAATGAGAAGCTGGATGGTCTCGTCACTTACCCCGGCCTTTTTTAGTTTTATGATTTCCTCTGTCGTAAGGGCAAAGGCTCCGGCGGTAACCCCAAAAATCAAGATGAGACAAACCATGATGGAGCAGAAATATCCGGCAGTTCGTCCCCTGAATAACGCGCCGGGGCGATCCGTCTTTGGCAGACTACCAGTGACAAACGAGCAATTATGGGGTAAGACAGCCGTTCCGGCTGTCCTGGATATGTAACGGTTAGCCATTTGGTTTTGGCGTATCTAAAAACTATGCCTTGACAGACTTTCCCTTCCCGGCCTTTTTCTCTTCCTGCATCTTTACCACCGGGCAGGTCATGGTGTGCCGTATGGCCTTTATGGTTTGTATCTTGGTAAGAACCACGTCCGAGAGTTCATCGTGATCCTTGGCCTCGACCTCAATAATAATATCATACGGCCCCATTATGACATCCAGCTTTTTAACGCCTTTTATCCTGGAAACGGTCTTCGCCACCTCAGCGGTCTTGCCTATGGCCGTGTTGATAAGTACATACGCTTTTATAGACATGGCTCCCTCCTCATAATATTTTTCAGTTATTTCAAATCTATACTACAGACGGCCCGATAAATCAACGCACAAAATCCCTTGTCAAACAGCAGTAAATAATATAATTTCAAGATATGTTGCGGCGCAAAGTCAAGGATTATTATTTTTACAAGGCAAAAAGAGAGCATTACGCCGCGCGTTCCGTCTATAAATTAAAAGAGGCAGATGAAAAATATAAATTCCTGCACAGGCGCGGTGTAATCTTGGATCTCGGCTGTTTCCCGGGATCCTGGTTACAGTATTGCGCCGAGGCGGTAGGGCCGCAGGGCTTCGTCCTGGGTATCGACCAACAGGAATTAAAATCACTGCCCGGCCCTAACACGCGATCTTTGCAGGCGGATGTCCTGGCCCTGGACCCGGAAGAAATAAAAAAAACCCGGGACGCCTTTGATGTAGTCTTGAGTGATATGGCCCCGCAGACCTCGGGCGTAAAGATCGTGGATCACACAAAGTCTATTGAGTTGGCCCGTGCGGCATTTTTAATAGCCGGAGCATTACTCAGGACCGGGGGGACATTATTCGTCAAGGTCTTTCAGGGCGAAGACTTGCCGGCGTTCAAAAAAGAAATCGAGCAGGCCTTCGCCCAGGTAAGGTTTTTCAAACCTAAGGGCTCGCGACCGGAAAGCAAAGAGGTCTTTATACTGGCCTTGAACAAAAGGCCGTAGAGGACGGATGCCGCCCATACCCGTCAGTGGTTCGTTGTTCCGCCTCTGGCAGATCAGCAGCAAAGGGCAACAAACAACAGATAAAGTAATATAGCAGGAGGAATCAAGCAGTTATGTCCGGCCATTCCAAGTGGAGTACTATCAAACGTAAGAAAGGCGCTACCGACGCCAAACGTGGCAAGATATTTACAAAGCTGGCCAAGGAAATCATTGTGGCAGCCCGCCTGGGCGGCGGAGATATCAACATGAACCCAAGATTGAGGGCGGCTGTAGCCGACGCCAGGACCGAAAATATGCCTAAGGATAATATCGAAAGGGCGATTAAAAAAGGAACCGGCGAACTGGAAGGGCAATCCTACGAAGAGGTGATCTACGAGGGTTACGGGACGGGCGGTGTGGCTGTCCTGGTGGAAAGCGTGACGGATAATAAAAACCGGACGGTTTCGGATATAAGGCACATATTCAGCAAAAACGGCGGCAACATGGGAGAAAACGGCTGCGTGGCCTGGCTGTTTGATAAGAAAGGTCTCATCACCGTAGATAAGAAGGCCGTAAACGAGGAAAAGCTGATGGACATCGCCTTAGAGGCCGGCGCCGAGGATGTGCGCGAGCAAGAGGAAGAATATGAGGTAGTAACCCCGGCGTCTGATTTCGAGGCCGTAAAAAAGGCCCTGGATGAACAAAATGTCCCTTATCTGGCAGCTGAAATCACCATGCTTCCCAAGACCACGGTGCAGATAGAAGACGAAAAGCAGGCCCAACAGGTATTGCGGTTAATGGAGGCCTTGGAGGACTACGATGATATCCAGCATGCCTATGCCAATTTTGATATACCTGACGCTATCCTGGAGGCTATCGGCTGATTCCTGTCAGAATCAGGATCGTTCGAACGTTGTAACACTTTGGGTTTTTGAAAAATACGCCCTAGGCAAGGCGCTATAAGGTCCAAAATCCCCCTCAATCCCCCTTTTCCAAAGGGGGAAGCGTTTCTCCTCCCTTTGAAAAAGGGAGGTTGGGAGGGATTTAAGAATACTTTTTCAAACAGCTAAACTGATACCGAACGGTTAACGATTAGAACATAATTATTATGATGAGAGTCCTGGGCATTGATCCCGGTTCAATAGTAACCGGATTTGCTATACTGGAGAAGGGAAATAACGGCCTGATCCATGTCCATAGCGGTTTGATTCGTCCGTCGGCCCGGCAATCTTTTGCGGTGCGCCTGAAGGACATTTATCAATCCATGCGGACCGTCATCAATGATTTTGAGCCGGATGATGTGGCGATAGAGGGCGTCTTTTTGGCCAAAAATCCTCAGTCGGCTATAAAGCTAAGCCATGTAAGAGGTGTAACCATGCTGGCCTCAGCCGAGGCCGGTCTGGAAATCTATGAATATTCACCCCGGGCAGTGAAACTGGCCGTCGTAGGTTATGGGCAGGCCAGTAAACAGCAGGTGCAAAAGATGGTGCAGGCCCTGGTGCGTCTGAAGGAAATGCCGTCTCCGGATACCGCCGATGCCCTGGCCGTGGCTATCTGCCATATTCACACTACTATATCAGGTTAATACCGATGATCGCCCGCTTGGAAGGAAATGTACTTTATAAATCGCCGGAATATGCCATCCTCAACGTAAATGGAGTCGGCTATCAGGTGTTCATCCCGCTTTCCACCTTTTATGAGTTGCCGGAGGCGGATAGCCCGGTCAGCCTGCACACCTATACACACCTGCGGGAAGATGTGTTGCAGCTTTATGGCTTTAAGACTATGGCCGAGAAGATAATGTTTATGTCCCTGATAAGTATTTCAGGTATAGGCCCCAAACTGGCGCTTAACATCCTTTCAGGCATCGGTGTGACTGAGCTGGAACAGGCCATACTATCGGGAGATGTAAGCCGGATAATCAGTATCCCGGGCGTAGGCAAAAAGACGGCAGAACGAATGGTGATCGAATTAAGGGACAAGATAGGTAAAAAAACGTCTGAATCCTGGCCTGCCGTTATCCCGGTGACTGCAGAAAACAAGAGGCTTTACGCAGATGCCGTCTCTGCCCTGGTCAATCTTGGTTATAAAAAGGCCGCTGCGGAAGCAGCCATGGCCGGAGTTGAAAGGGAGAATAAGGGCCTGCTTTCTCTGGAAGAGATATTAAAACAGGTACTAAGGGTTATAGCACGGCCATGACCTCAACTAAAGAAGACAAAAAGCGACCCTCGCCGATAGCGCCGACCATCGAAGACGACGAAGCCCGTTATGAGAACAATCTGCGCCCCCGGAACCTGGAAGAATACATCGGCCAGGAAAACCTGAAAGCTAATCTGCGTGTCTTTATCGAGGCGGCCCGGAACCGGAAAGAATCCCTGGATCATGTGCTCTTTCACGGTCACCCGGGACTGGGCAAGACTACCCTGGCGTATATCTTAGCTAATGAGCTTTCAGTGAATATAAGGGCTACTTCCGGCCCGGTTATTGAAAAAACAGGCGACTTAGCCGCCATCCTCACTAATCTGAAAGATAATGATGTCCTTTTTATCGATGAGGTCCACCGGTTGAACCGCGTAGTAGAAGAAATGCTCTATCCGGCCATGGAAGACTATCAACTGGACATCATTATCGGCCAGGGCCCCAGCGCCCGGAGCATCAAACTTGACCTTCCGCGCTTCACCTTAGTAGGGGCCACCACCCGGGCCGGGCTTCTGACCCCCCCCTTGCGAGACCGCTTTGGCGTGGTCTTGCGTGTGGACTTTTACACACCGGAGGAACTTGAGATCATTATCACGCGCTCCGCAAGAATTCTGGGCATCTCTATCGACAAAGAAGGGGCCTTCGAGATAGCACGCCGTTCGCGGGGCACCCCCCGTATCGCCAACCGCCTCCTGCGTCGTGTCCGTGATTTTGCCCAGGTGAAGGCCGACGGAGTAATCACCAAAAATGTAGCGGACGCCGCCCTGCATATGCTGGAGGTGGACGATCGCGGATTTGACCGGATGGACCGCCAGATACTCCTTACGATTATCGAGAAATTTGACGGCGGGCCTATCGGCCTGGATACACTCTCCACGGCAGTATGTGAAGAAAAAGATACGATTGAAGACGTCTATGAGCCTTACCTGATCCAGTGCGGGTACATAAGCCGTACACCCCGCGGCCGGGTTGCCACCCGCCTTGCCTATCAATACCTCAATCAGAAGCCCAGGGAATCAAACCAGGAGTCTCTGTTTTGACCGACATTCCGCATGAGTGCGCAGCACGGCATGGCCGCAACCAAAAGATCTCACCGCAGAGCATCGTAGATCCGCCGCAGGAGGGCGCAAAGAACGCAGAGAAAAGCCTCTTCCCCTCACCCTCAAGGGAGAGGGCATCTGTTGGTTCCCTCATGGGAACAAAATAAGGATTCTCGTAACACGTTAGGTTTTTGAAAAATATGCCCGAGCAAGGCGACATAAGAGCAAAAATCCCCCTCAATCCCCCTGTTCCAAAGGGGGAAGTATTTCTCCTCCCTTTAGAAAAGGGAGGTCGGGAGGGATTTAAGAATACTTTTTCAAACAGCTAAATGGATACAAATTCTCATATTAGTACACTACTGCGGGTGGCAGTGATCGGCCCGGGCGCCATCGGACTCTTCTTTGGCGGCCTTTTAAGCCGTCTGGGGTTGGATGTCCGGTTTCTGGACAAGTCCGAAGAGCGAGCCGCCTATCTCGTAAGGCATGGTCTGTTGCTGGAGGAACCCACCGGGGTTACGTCTATTCCCCTTAAGGTAACCATTGATACGGCCGGCATCGGCCCGTGCGATCTGGTCATCATCTGTGTAAAATCCTATGACACGGAATCAGCGGCATCTCTGTTACCCTCGCTCATTCATCAAAATACCTTAGTCCTCACCCTGCAAAACGGTCTGGGCCATGTCGAGGTCCTTAAAAAGGTCTTATTGGAGAGACAAATCGCTGTTGGCGTCACCTTTCACGGCGTAACCCTGGTTGAAACCGGACACATCCGCCATGCAGGGGAGGGACCAACCTACATAGGGTCTTTTCTTTCGGATGAGAAGATGCGAGGACAACTTGTTAAGCTGGCCGAGATCTTAACTGCTGCTGGATTGGTCACAAAAGTAGTGGAGAACATCGAAGAAATCGTCTGGAATAAACTCTTCATCAATGTAGGAATTAATGCCCTCTCGGCCCTGACCAGGCTTAAAAACGGCGATCTGGTAAAATTCCCGGAGATACAGAATCTCATGGCTATAGCCATTACCGAGGCCCTTGCCGTGGCCCGCGGCAAGGGCCTCCAGGTCAATCCCCAGGCCGTGGAGGAGGCAAAAGCGGCCTGCCTGGCCACAGCCGAAAATCGCTCCTCGATGTTGCAGGATGTCTTGAATAAGAAGCGGACTGAAATCGAGGCCATAAACGGGGCTATAGTGAAGGAAGCAAAAGCTCTGGGGATTCCATGTCCAGTAAATGAGGTCTTGACCTTTTTGGTTAGAGGTATAGAGAAGAGCTACAACTTACAGGCAGAAAGATAAGCGTTTAATCAGAAATCAGCTATTAATTCATCCATCACTCACCGTCTTTATAGCATCACAAACTTTTTGCAAGTTTTCTACACCCACTTATTGACAATCGCGTACAAGTTTGTTAAGTAACACTTTATTAATTTTCGTGCTACTATTTGGCCCTTTCTGCCGCTTCTGTGTCTGCTCAATTGGGTCATACGGCCCGAAAGAACTTATGCTTGACAGCCCCCGGCGGGGCTGTTAAACGTTTATTTTCAGAAGATATTAAAATTAAGGAGTTTGCCTTGATAGATTATTTTTTCCAGGGTGGGGTTGTCATGTACCCCATTCTCTTTCTGTCCATATTGGCCCTGGCCATTATTCTGGAGCGCTCTTTTTGTCTTTACCGCCTGGCCAGGACGCCAAGGGTGGACCTGAACACGATAGTCCGGGCCGTTAATGCCGGGGGGGGTGATAGCGCTCTTTCACTCGTCAGCGGCAACAGAAACCCGGTGGCTGTAGTTTTGACCGCCCTGATCCTGAATATTTCCGAAGGAAAGAAACGGGCAGAGCTCATCGAGATTGCTTCAGCCGTGGGGAGCCAGGCCGTGGACAATATCGAGGGCCGGATAAAGATTCTTCCCCTGGTTGTGCAACTTGCGCCTCTTTTGGGGCTTCTTGGCACAGTTACCGGGATGATCCAGGCCTTTCAGGTAATTGAACACATCGGCGGCAAGGTAAACGCCATGGCCTTGGCTGGCGGTATCTGGGAGGCCATGCTTACCACGGCCTTCGGACTCTCTGTGGCCATTCCTACCGCCTTTTGTCACTTTGTCCTGGAAAGAAAAGTGGACAGCCTGGCAGGTGAGGTAGAAATGGCCGCCTCCCGACTGTTAGCTACGGTTGAGGAAAGTCAGGGGTCGGTAGCGTCGCCGTAGGAGAGAAAGAACTCATAATCCAGGATTAAATGGAAAACAGATGCTGGTAACCATCCGCCGTACTCAAAAAAAATCCTTAGGGCTGGACATGGCTCCGCTGATAGACATGGTCTTTCTGCTCCTCATTTTTTTTATGCTGTCGGCCCATTTTATAGAGGAAACCGGGATCAGTCTCGAACTCCCCCGGTCAAAGGTGGCCGGGGCTTCCCGGCCCATCCCCCTTACAGTCTCGATCGACCGGCAAGGCCGGGTTTTTGTGGACGAGATCGAAGTTGGCCTACGGGACCTGCGTCAGGCCTTACAGATGCGGCTGGCCGAAACCGGCAGGAAAGAGGTTGTGGTCAAGTCCGACCGGGATTGCCGGGTGCAAACCCTGGTTTCAGTAATGGACGAGATACGGCTGGCCGGCGCCCGCGGCCTGCTTCTTTCAGCGGAGGAAAAAGACCGGTGAGAAGGGCCGCTGACAACATACCTTATTTCTTTCTGGTCTCCTGCCTCTTACATGTCCTCTTCCTGTGGGGAATGGATCTCAAAAACAAGGTACCGCCGCACCGTTTGCCGGCCCCTGTCCTCAGTTTTGTATTTTCTGAGGTTACTGCCCCGGCGCATGTTCCACCGGTAAGGGCAACAAGTCAGGCCGGAAAGAGAACCGTTAAAAAAAATACAAAGGCAGCGCAGCCGCTTACGCCTAAAGAGACAGTACAGGCTGAGAAGCTGCCGCCGGAAGAGACATCCGTCCCTGCAAATGAAGGCAAGATGGAAAATGAGACGCCGGCTGTGGCACGGCAACCTTCTCCCTGCCCGTTTCTGAGTGCTATGCTGGCCGGAACGTCCGGTTCAGAGGCGAACTCCTCTCCCGGTCCTGCTTCTGCGGCCCAAAAACACAACGTCTTTGAAGGATACTTAGCCCTTATCCGGACCCTGCTGGAAGAATATAAAGAATATCCTTTGTGGGCCCAAAGAAACAGCCGGGAAGGGACCGTAGATTTGCATTTCGTCATATGCCAGGATGGGAAGGTAGAGGATTTGAGAGTCGTCAAGTCTTCCGGGTTCAGTATCCTGGATAAGGCAGCAGAACGGACGGTAAGGCGCATCAGCAGATTTCCGTCCATCCCAAAGGAACTGGCCATGAACAAGCTTTCTCTGGATGTACCGCTGGTATTTAAGTTGGTAAACAGATAACGCACAAGTTCAAAAGCGTCACTCGTCACTGGTAAAAGTGATCCATCCTTCCAACTTAACCAATGACTAATGACTATTTGTAAAAAAGGAGGGACAGAATGTGTGAGACAAACGCCTATATCTTAAAAGATGACAAGGAAGAACTCCTGATGGACAGCGTCATTATTCTCCGTCCGGAAGACGGCAAGATATACCTCCGCGGTCTTCTGGGAAAAGAGATGTACGTAGAGGCTGATATTCAGGAGATAAACTTTCTCGATCACCGTATGGTGCTGAAGGAAAAATAAGGAAAAGGCAGCCCCCTCTGCCAGGATGTGAGCTGCCTTTCCAGGAAGTACGTTTCGCCAGAGACGGACGCACCTCAACTCTCTTCGTAACAGAGTTGAGGTTTTTTGTCAAACTCTGTGAAGAAGGGAGATTTAAAGATGTGTTGTTTGTGGCTTTTGGTCATTCTGTTTACGGTATTTTTACCCCCCGCGTCCGGGATTGCTGAAGAGACAAAGGATACGGCGGTAATAAAAGAGATAATCGTAACCGCTACCAAGACTCCTCAGGAAATAGAAAATGTCCCGGCCAGCGCCAGCGTGGTAACCAGGGAAGATATCAGCAAGAGAAACATCCAGGCCCTGGATCAGGCCCTGCGGGAACTGCCGGGCGTCTTCGAACGCCGCGGCAAGGGCCTGATGGACACACTAGCCCATATCTCGCTCCGCGGCCTGCCGGGAAAAGAGCGTACCGCTATTTTACTGGATGGTCTTCCATTAAATGACAGTTATACGAATAGCGTGGAGTGGGCCGGGCTGCCTGTCGAATCTGTCGAACAGATTGAGGTCGTCCGGGGGCCGGTCTCTGCCCTTTATGGCGGAAATGCCATGGGCGGCGTAGTAAACATCATTACCCGGATGCCGGAAAAGCAGGAAATCCTGTTCAAGGCCGGATACGGAACCGACCAGACCTGGTCAACCCGCCTGGGTTATGGCAACAAGGTACTGGATAACATCAGCTTCAGGCTGGGTGCGGAATATCTGGATACGGACGGCTACCCCACTGAGCTGGTCACGAAGACTACCTCAGTCGGGGCAGGAACCGCTGTAACCGGCTGGACCAGGACCAATACAAGCACGGGTGGTACGGCCTATATCGTGGGCGATAAAGGTAATAACACCTGGTCACAAGGCAACTTTGACGCCAAGGTTGCTTTGGACCTGCCCAAGGCGTCAAAACTTACCTTGGGATATGTCCGCCAGCAGCGCGCCTATGATTATGACCGATATGAGTCTTATCTGCGGGATGCCTCCGGCGACCCGGTCATAAGCGGATCCGTAACCTTCGATAATCCGGCACAAAAGGCGTCTTTAAGCGAATCCAATTCTCTAAATGGGGAGGGAAAGACGGCTGCGGACATATATACCCTCCGCATAGAGACGCAGCCGGCTGACCGCTGTTCCCTCAAACTGAATGCCGGATTTATCGACCGAAGCAAAAACTGGTACACTACGCCCAATAGTTCAGCCACCTGGGATAGCGGTACGGGCAAGGTCTCGGAATCGCCGAGCAAAACCTGCCAGGCCGAAATCCAATCCGATCTCATGGTCGCCCCGGAAAATATCCTTACCGTGGGGCTTTCATACCGACAGGGTGAGGCGACCAGTGAGGAGTATAACCTCTCCTTCTGGAAGGATGAAAACAGCAAGACCAGCCTTGCCTATTGCTCCGGAGGAAAGGATCGCACCTACGCCCTCTTTGCCCAGGATGAATGGCATCTGCCTAAAAACCTGACGCTCTTTCTGGGCCTCCGCTACGATTACTGGAAGACCTACGACGGCTCTTATGATACGGACGGCAGCGGCGCGACCGCAGCGGTAAACTATCCTGACCGCACCGATGAAAGCTTCTCTCCCAATATCTCGCTCCTCTATAAGCCCCGGGAGATGACTACCCTTCGTCTCTCCGGCGGTACAGCCTTCCGTAGTCCCAATGTCTATAACCTCTACCGGACATGGGTCTCTTCCACCGGCTGGACCTACAGGGGCAATCCGAATCTGGAACCTGAGACTACGGCTTCCTGGGAACTGGGCTGGGAACAGAAGACCTCCTTCGGAACCAGGTTTAAGGCCACCTATTTTGAAAACTATGTCCGGGACCTGATATATCTCGTCACGGATACTTCCCTATCCAAGACCAAGACCTACCAGAATGCCGCCAAGGCCGAAGTCAAAGGGGTGGAGCTGGAATTACGTCAAAAAATCAATCCCTTCCTCGAGGCATTTGCCACCCTGACCTATGACGATGCGGTTATTACTGAATACCCGTCTAATCCAACCATCGAAGGGAAACAACTGACCTATGTCCCTAAAAATATGTATTCCATTGGACTTGATTTTGCCCACCGGAGGTTTAAAGGAAGCATCGTTGGCCGCTATGTCGGGAAGATTTATTCCAACGATGACAACACCGACTCATTCCGGTATGTCTATGGCTCATACGACCCATACTTTGTCGTAGATGCCAAGGTGAGCGCCGATGTGTCCAAGAATATCGAGCTGTCCCTCTCCGTGGATAACCTGTTTGACCAGGATTATTACTACTACTATGAGAGCCCGGGCACTGCCTGGTTTGCAGAAATGGCCGTGAGGTTCTAGGTGATAGGAGTCAGAAGTCAGAATACAGCGGTCAGGAGTCAGAAGGGAAAGAAGCCCTCCGCCTTTTCGTTAAAACGCCGCCTGTGGAGAATATTGATCCCTTGTCTGATTGTGCTCTTTCTGGCTTCCGCCTCCTGGGCTGCCGTTATAACCTATAAGGACAAGATCGGGAGGACGGTTAAAATTCCTGTCCCGGTAAAACGGGCCGTATTCTTTCAGACCTACGAATTAATCCCGGCCCTCGGCATCTGGGACAGGGTCGTCGGCATAGCCCGATGGGCGTATGACAATGACTTAATGAAGGCCGCCAAACCCGGTATTGAGAAGTCTGTCCCTTCGGCCGGCAGCGGCATGGATGTAAATATAGAGGCGCTTCTTAAACTGAACCCCGATGTTGTGATTACCTGGACATCCAAGCCGGAGACTGTCCGGTTTATGGAGGAAACGGGGCTGAAGGTCATCGCCGTCTATCCGGAGGACCTTGAGGAACTCTACGGGGTGATGAGGCTGCATGGAAGGCTGTTTGGAAAAGAAAAACAAGCCGAACACTGCATTGCCCGGATGGAGAGCATATTCAAACTTATAAAAGAAAGGGTGACCAGGATACCCGAAGATAAAAGAAAAAGGGTCTTATGGCTCGGAGGGAAACCCACTTCTGTAGCCTGTGGCATTGGGGTTACGGATGATGTCTTCAAACTGATCGGCGGGGTTAATCCGGCCGCTCAAATACCGCGAAGAAATGCCGATGTCCCGATAGAGCGGATAATAGCCTGGAACCCTGATGTAATATTTATCTGGGGGAATGCCGGTTATAAGGCCCAGGATATCCTCGACAATCCGCAGTGGAAATTCATCAGTGCCGTAAGGGAAGGCAGGGTATATAAGGCCCCGGAATGGTCCACCTGGTCACCGCGGCTGGCGCCCGTGGCCCTGTGGATGGCCATGAAGACCTATCCTGAGTATTTCCGGGATATTAATCTGGATCGGGTTACGGATGAGTTTTATAGAAAGGTCTTTGGCATAGCATATAACCAGGTGAAAAAGATTGAGTAAGAAGGCCCTGAAAACAATAACAATAATGGCCTCACCCTTTCTCATAGGGTGGGTCGCCCTTTTCATAGGCGCCTACAATGTAAGCCCTCTTATGGTCCTAAAGGTTATTGGTTCGGGAATATGGCCCTTTTTAAAAAGCCCGGATATTGAAGAAACGGCGATAATCCTGGATATAAGGCTCCCGCGCATAATCCTGGCCGGGCTGGTGGGCATTGCCCTCTCAGGGTCAGGCGTGACCCTCCAGGGAATATTCCGCAATCCGCTGGTTGATCCCTTTATACTCGGCATATCGGCCGGCGCAGCCTTAGGATGCGCCCTATCCGTGGGATTTTTCCCGCATCTGCCTATACAGATGATGGCGTTTTTATTTGCCATAACGGCAGTGATTCTGGCATACTCAATAGCAAAGACACAAGGCGAGGTCTCCAGGCTTCCCCTGGTGCTTTCGGGGGTCATCATCTCCGCCTTTTTTACTGCCATGGTCTCAATCGTAAAATTTCTGGTTGACCCCCATAAGCTCCAGAATATCGTGTACTGGTTGATGGGGAGCTTCTCTCTATCGGACTGGAGGCTGGTAAAAATTGCCGGAATAGGCATCATTACAGGACTTTTACCTGTATTCCTGATGCGCTGGAGGCTCAATGTGCTGAGTATGGGCGAGGACGAAGCCAGCGCCCTGGGTGTGAATACGAAGAGGGACAGGATTATATTTATTGCCGGATCATCCCTGGCTGTAAGTATTGCCGTATCCGTAAGCGGAATCATCGGCTGGGTAGGGTTGATGGTCCCGCATCTGGTTAGAATGATAACCGGCCCCGACCACAAAAGCCTTATCCCGTTAAGCATGGCCGGAGGGGCCGCCTTCATGATATTTGCCGACACCGTGGCCAGAAATCTGACCGATCTTGATATACCGGTAGGGATAATAACCGCTATAACTGGCGCCCCGTTTTTTATTTACCTTATGAAGAAAGGTGGAAAGGAGAGCTGGGGAAGATGATGGAGATTAAAGGTCTCGAGTTCCATCACCCTCATTCCCATGACCCGGTCCTTAAGGGAATCTCCTTTGGAGTAAATAGCAAAGAGGTGACTACCATCCTGGGCCCGAATGGTTCAGGCAAGACAACGCTTTTCAATTGCATAGCCGGGTTATGGAGACATCAGAAAGGCGAAATAGTATTCCAGGATAAAAATATATCGCATCTTCCGCACGAAAAAAGGGCCAAGATACTTGCTGTTGTCCCTCAGGAACACGCCCCCCCTTTCCCTTATTCTGTTTTGGATGCGGTGCTGATGGGCCGGGTTTCCCATGTAGGTATCTTTGCAACCCCTTCTAAAGATGATTACCTTAAGGCTGAAGAGGCTATAGAGGCCGTGGGGATAACACACTTAAAGGAAAGGGCATACACGCGCATCAGCGGCGGCGAAAGGCAACTGGCGCTTATTGCCCGGGGATTGGCCCAGCAGCCAAGGGTTATGCTCTTGGATGAACCCACCGCCCATCTGGATTTTCGGAATCAGATACACGTACTCAGTACGATTACGGAACTGACACGGAAAGAGAATCTTACCACCCTGGTCACCCTGCATGATCCAAACCTGTCCGCCATGTTTTCGGATAGGGTAATTCTCTTAGGCCAGGGGCAGGTTGTGGGTGAAGGAGATCCCGGAGCGGTTATAACCCCTGAGAATCTCCGGCAGGTGTATGACCTGGAGGTGGAGTGGATAGGTGACAATGGACGGCGTTTTATTTATCCGCGCCTCCCCGCCTGCCACTAATCTCTGTTTTCGGGCATATGATCAATATTGACCACATAACCAAAATCTATGGCGCCATCAGGGCGCTTGATTCCCTCACCCTTGTCATAAAACAGGGCGAGGTCTTCGGCCTTCTGGGACCGAACGGCGCCGGGAAAACGACCACCATCAAGATATTAACTACACTCAGCAAGCCCACCAGCGGCCGGGCCGCGATCGGCGGGCATGATGTGGAGAAAGAGCCGCTGGCGGTGAAGAATATCATCGGCGTAGCGCCTCAGGAGATAAACCTGGACAAGGAATTAACCGCTGAACAAAATCTCCGGGTCTATGGAATGCTT
Organism: Desulfovibrionales bacterium; assembly: GCA_028715605.1. Lineage (NCBI taxonomy): Bacteria > Pseudomonadati > Thermodesulfobacteriota > Desulfovibrionia > Desulfovibrionales > Desulfovibrionales bacterium. The sequence goes on along the minus strand of JAQURM010000003.1, from coordinate 65,670 downwards.
CACAGATTGGACAACCTTGGCCGGAATATAAAAGATATCCTGGAATTGGCCGGCCTGTCCGAGAGGAGCAACCACCTGGTGCGTGACTTTTCCGGCGGTATGCAGCGCCGCCTTCTTATCGCCCGCGCCCTTCTCACCAAACCGAATGTGCTTTTTCTCGACGAACCTACGGTCGGTCTGGACCCACAGGTAAGGAGACAGATATGGGACCTGGTCCGTAACCTTAAAGAGAACGGAACCACCGTCTTTCTTACCACGCACTACATTGAGGAGGCTGAGGCCCTTTGCACGCGGGTGGGCATCCTTTCCCGCGGCAGGCTTATAGCCCTGGGAACACCGCAGGAACTTAAGGGCGAAGTGGGCGGTTTCGTGCTGGAGTATCAGGAAAACGGCAATACCCGATACATGTTATGCCGGAGCCGGGAAGAGGCCCACAGCCTTTCGCAGAGCAAAAAAGGGCCGATAATCATCCGGGAGTCCAACCTGGAAGACGTCTTCATTAAGTTGACCGGGGAGAGGATTGGGCCGGCGGAATAGTAGGAGCCTTATGTCTGGATATTATCCGGTTTTTTTGCGTGAGATGATGCTCTTCCGGAGGCGCTTTCTGCGCCTCGGCTATTTCTTCTCGGCCATGTTTGCCCCGCTCCTTTATCTGCTGGCCTTTGGGCTCGGGTTAGGACACAGGATAAGTATTGCCGGAGGAAGCTATCTTGACTTCCTCCTCCCGGGTCTCATCGCCATGAGTTCCATGAATAATTCCTACACCTGGATTGCCACCAGTCTAACTGTAGGCCGGCTCCACTTCCGTACCTTCCAGGTTTTTATCCAATCACCGGTGAGTCCCTGTGCTATTGTCCTGGGAGAGGTTTTGGCCGGCATGGTGCGGGGTCTTTTTGCCTCAAGCATGATCCTTTTAGTCGGCTTGTTCCTGGGAAGCGGCCTTTATTTTATGCCGCTCTTCATACCGGCCTTGCTCCTCAATTGTTTTCTCTTCGCCTCTCTGGGTGTAGTCTCCGGCCTTAGGGCCAAATCTCACGAAGATACGGCCACCTTCTCCAATTTTTTCATATTGCCCATGGCCTTTTTTGGGGGGACATTCTTCCCGATTGAAGAAATGCCCCGCTGGCTGCAATTCGTCATCCGAATCCTGCCCCTGGCCCATACTAATAAGCTCATGCGTGCTAAATGTATGGGGCCTGATTGCCTCTTATCCCTGGCTGTCCTGGTAATCTTTGCCGTTATCTTTTTTGTCATCAGTGTTTATCTGGTGCGGACATACAGTGAATGAGGGGAGAAAATTAACCCTGGGGCTTCTAATCCCTGGAAGACAAAAATTGCGGAACTTGTAAAAAAACCTTGTCACCACCGAGCGCGCAGTGTCCGCAGAGAAAAACTGTAAAACATCCAATATGTTATCTCAGAGTTCTCTGCGACCTCTGCGGTAAAATTTTACTTTTTACGAGACCGTCAAAATTGTGTTGACAACAATTTGATAATAATGCTAATTTCGGTAGAGGTTATATGCTAAATATGGGGTAAAATCACTTTATTGTAACGTACAGCCACCGTAAGGAAACATCTTCATGTCATTATTCTTAGAGCAGCGCATAAAAAAGTTCAAATTTTCAGATATGTTACTCAGGCCTACCCCGCCGGAATCTGAAGGCGCATCTGAAACTGATGAACGTATAGACTTTTCAAAAGTAATAAAAAGAAAATCCAGCCAGATATACTATCTCCCAAACAGCCATAATGTCCCTGTGGGAAAGACTGTTGCTGAAAAGCAAGAAGCTCAACCCTTAAGAGAAGAAGAACGACAGCAACAGGGGAAAATTGATTACCGGCAGGATGAAGCCGCCCCCAAAACAGCGGAAATTTCGCAGCTACAGGAAAATTATTCTGTCCTGCAAAAAGAATTAGAGGCAATAAAGTCTACCCTTGCTTCTCAAGCTAATATTATTCAAGAGCAGGCAGACGGCATAGAATTACAGAGCAAAGAGATCGCCGTTTTAAGAAGGGAAAATGAATATTATATAGAAGAAAATCGCCGAAAAGATAAGGACTTAATCGATCTAAAGTATAACCTTCAGCAAAAAGAGTCTGAAGAAGAACGGTTAAGAGCCGGCCTTCAACGACTTGAATCCGATATGGAGCTCTTCAGGGAAACCCTTCACAAACAACAGGAAACCGAGGAATTCCAGAACCAGGAACTGGAAAACCTAAGAACAGTCAGGGCTGACCTCATCCGGCAACAAGAAGAGATACAACGACAACATAAAGAAGAGGTCACCAGCCTGCAAAATACCATCCCCGAAAAAGAGCTAGAATTAAGCCGCCACAAGAAAGAAGCCCAGGCACTGAAAAGCGAGCTGGATATTTTTAAGACAAGGGTTTCCGGTTTGCAGGCTGTCGAAGCAGAGTTAATCAAGAAACAGGAAGAGATCAAACGTCGTGAAGAGGAGTTCTCCGCCCTCCAGAGCCAGGCAACGGCTAAAGAGGAAGAGACAAGAATTTCCCAAGAGCAGACCCAAATTCTGCAAGCTAACCTAAGCGCACTCCAGTCAGAACTGACTAAATTTCAGAATATTAAAGAAACGTTGGAACAACAACAAGAAGACAACACAAAACAACGAGAGAAAATTTCCAGGTTACAAAATGAAGTTGCCCAAAAAGAAGCGGAAGGCCGGGAGCTAAAAACACAATCTCAACCTCTACAAACCGAACTGGACGCCCTTAAGTCGAATTTAACAGACAAAAACCGGCTGATTCAAGAACAAATAAAGACCATCCTGGAATTAAAGGAGAAGACATCGGCGCTGGAGGTCCAACACGCCTCAGAACGCGAGAAGATGCTATACGATCTCCAGGGGATCCAACGGGACAAAACTGCCTTAGAGTCCAGGGTTCTTGATTATAGACAGATGGCTTCAACATTACAGGCCGAACTCCAGGGCGCCACGGATAAAATTGACGCTATAAACAAAAAAAGGGCCGGCAAGGATCGGCTCATCGCCTTTTTATGCGCGCTATTGCTGGTCGTTAGCTTCAGCTCATTATATATGTATCGCTCCAACAACCAGCTAATACAGGAATTAAGCGATCTCTCCTCGACGTTGGAACAGAAAACCCACATTATCCACTCCAAGATAGAAAAGATCGAGTCGCTCAACGAAACGATCGATCAAAACGATGAAGTTATTAAACAACAGGCGTCAAAGATCACTACCCTTAATAAAAATATCAGATGGCAAAAGAAAAAAATAGACACCTTAAACAAGGCCCTGACGACAAAACAAAAATCCCTTACCAAAAAAGAGGAAGAAGTCGTCAAACTCAGGGCGGAGTTGGAAGAAACCAAGGTGGACTTTTTTCTATATAGACAAAAGGTAAACATCTCAGACCAAGCCAACCCGCTTTTTAATTTGGGCCAAAAACAAAGAAAACAAATCGGTCTATTGGATAGACAAATACAATACCTGGAATCTGTCCTCAAAGACCAGATTAATGTCATCGATGACCAGGCGGCTATCCTTAAAAATTACAGCCACAATGCAAAGATAAGCTGGACCCATTAATCCTTGAATGTGATCGACAAAAAGAAGGAATTAGTCAATAAAGTTATCTCAGCAGAAGTCAGAAAACAGGAAGAAAAGACAGAAGAAGACCAGATAGCCGGCTTTGCCAAAAGATTACAGGATAAAGAAGAACAATATTATAAGCATATTATCAACCGCATTCAGAAAGAACACGAGGCCATACTGGAATTAATTGAAAAGAAGATCCAGGAGGCCGGTCAGTTGCATCTTGGGCTGGCACTGAAAGCCAGATATCTGGAGATGGAAGAGACGAACCTGGAAATGGAGATTTGTCACCGCTGGAAAGTTATTCTACCGGATCTGTTGAAACCTAATACAGAGGAGGAAAGTGGATGAGTGAAAAAATATATATGGGAATTGACCTCGGAACGTCGAGGAGTGCGCTGGTCTCTAATAACGGCGTAGAAAAGGTAACGCTAAGCGTAGTGGGCTGGCCAAAAGATCTGATCGCCAGGCAAATGTTAAAACAAAACCTGTTGTTTGGACGGGATGCCCTTAAGCACCGTTTATCCCTCAACGTCGTATATCCTCTGGAAAAAGGTGTTATCAAAGAAGACGAGCAGGAAAAAACTATGGCCCAGGAACTTATCAAGCACCTCATCAGTGCCGTGGAAGCGCCCTCCGGGGCCAAGGTTTATGGAATTATCGGCGTACCGGCCAAGGCCAGCGTACAAAATAAACAAGTTGTGGCCGATATTGCCAAGTCAGTAATGGATTATGCAGCGGTAATTTCCGAACCCTTTGCCGTAGCCTATTATGCCGGCAGGTTAGACAACGCTATGATAATCGACATTGGCGCGGGAACTGTGGATATTTGCCGTATGCATGGAACTGTCCCGGAGGAAGAAGATCAGATTACGCTGTACAAAGGGGGAGATTATATTGATAAAGTCTTTTATGACACCCTTAGATCTACATACTCTACGGCCAACTTTACCCTGAACATGGCCAGAGAGATAAAGGAACGTCATTCCTTTGTATATAATGTCACCCGCTCCGTTTCAACCGTCTTCCCGGTCAACGGCAAGCCGGAGGTGTTTGACGTAACCAATGAGTTAAAATCCGCATGTGAAAGCATCGTCCCTGAAATTGTAGAGGCAGTAAAAAAATTAATTGCCACTTATGACCCTGAATTTCAGGAAATACTGAGAGAAAATATCTACCTGGCCGGCGGTGGCAGCCAGATAGAAGGGTTGGCGGATATGGTAGCGGCCGGGCTGGCAGATTTAGGCGGCGCCAAGGTAGAATGTATTGATGATCCCCTGTTTGCCGGAGCCAAAGGGGCCCTTAAGCTGGCCATGGACATGCCGGAAGAATACTGGATGGATTAATTAGATATTCGTTATATCTTTTTCTGAATAAAGACCCCCGGTCGTGGAACATGCCCGGGGGTCTTTATTTTTAATCCTCTTATTTTCGGCTATCTGTCCAGGCAGTATTTAAGTTGCTCCTGAGAATAACCATTCCCGGATGGCCATGGTTCTCTCCTCCCATTCTTGACTCAGCCGTTTGTTGAGAAAATCGTTGTAGAGACTGTCAAAAAGCTGCAATCCTCCCTCTAGAACGTGCATTCGTTCATAGAAAACCGCTTCCCGCTCGCTTGATTCGTCGGTAAGTTCGTCCCTTTCCAGTTTTACCGAAGGGCACTTGAACGAGGCGAAGTGGAACGTCTCCCCTTTCAGGGTCATCCTCCATACATGTTCCTCCTTTTCCAGGTAAAGGGTCGCTTCTGTAATCTCTTTGCCATTTTGCAAGGCGGTGAGGGTCTCCTTGAAATTATCCTGGCACCCGGCCACAGTGATTTTCTGTGCCCCTTTGTCGCCTCCTCCAAGGAGGACGAAGCGGTCATTGAGGTAGGCAACGAACGGCGCGCCCTGGGGAGCTAGACCGGACCGGCTTACCGTGTACTCCGAGGAACCATTCGTTGTCTGGTAAATCAGCCATAGCAAGAAATCCAGGCCCAGCCACCGGTTGCCCTTGATGAGGTCCGCTACTGCGTCTGTATGGGCACAATTGGCCTTTTGCAGGGCTGGTCGGAGGCTCTTATCCGACACCCTTTCCGCACGTGCAAACGGGTGAATTGCTACCAGGCCCATCTGGAAGGTCCTCTCGAAAAGGTGCTCGAACAGTTCCTGGATTTTAGGAGTCAGGCTGCTGAACGTCACCACTCCGGTCCTGGTATCCCAGACCGCGTCATACATGGCGGGTAGCGGCAGAGTCTTGTTGAGCAGAGCGCTACGCACCGCATTGCGCAGGTCATGCCGCTTATCCTTCGGAACCCATTTCAGACCAGGATTAGAGGCGAGATAATCATTTTCGGCCTTTTCCTGATAGGCCTTCAGCAAAACGGCTGGCACGCGGCGTTGGTCCCGGCGAAGCGTAAAGGCCAGATAATGATCCCGCCAAAAGGCGTGCGGCGTGGTGAAACTGCTGTTTGAGAAATCATCGAAGTGAACCCAGCCGAAGGAAAGTTCTTCGGCTGTCTGGTCGATGGCACGAAAAGCATTCTGGGCCAGGCGGTCGGCGGCCCATTCGTAAAGGTCTTTGTCAGGGAACTCACCTGAGACCTGATACTGACAAAAGCTCACCGTATTGGAAAGAATACCCATAGTTATTCTCCTGTTTTGGAAATCCCGAACTTAAGGCGGTAGCACAACCAACAGGCGAAGAAAGAAACGGTTATAAGCGCTTTCCCCCTGGCGTGCAACCCTGTATTTGGGGCCTGTTTTGAAAGGATACTTTTTACAAAGGCGGAAAATTGTATCACATACACTTTTTTTAAAAGAGGGGCAAGAAGTTTTTGCGAAACCGGCAACCCGGCGCGCACCCCTGCGATCCGGTAGTCCAGACAGGACGTCGCGTCTCGAAGATGCGCCGTAAGCGTGAAACCTTTGCGATAGATTCAGCCATTTAATATGGCCGTGAGATTCTTTTGACAACGACCGGGATAACAAATAAGATATAAATATGAAGCCCTGCTATGAAACATTTGAGCATGGAGCAGATGTTGGCATTCGTGGGAAAGGCCGGACGCTGGAAGAGGCCTTTGCCAACGGGGCAAAAGCCCTTTTTGCGCTGATGGCCGACCTGTCCACAATTGAACCGCAGAAAGAAATCCGGGTGGAGTGCACGGCGCCGGATATAGAAACCCTCTTTATGGTCTGGTTAAATCAATTAATAGCCCTGGCAGATATAGAAAAAATGGTCCTTTGTGAATTTAGCGTCACAATAAAGGACAAGAATTTAACCGCCACCGCCCGCGGCGAATCTATAAGCCCCCAGAAACACGACTTAGGCGTAGAGGTTAAAGGAGCCACATTTACTATGCTCAGGGTATTTCAAGAAGCCGGCCACTTTGTGGCCCAATGCGTAGTTGATGTATGAGGTAAGGGACATGGAGATCAAATCATTAAAGAAAATTAATGACTTTCTCTGGGAACTCCCGCCACTGGGTGAGATGCGCGTCCGCGGGCTCATCTTCGCCAGCCAAGCATTAGTTGAAGAAATGGATGAAAAGGTCCGCGAGCAAGTTACGAACGTAGCTTGTTTGCCCGGTATTGTCCACGCCTCCATTGCCATGCCTGATGCGCATTGGGGTTATGGCTTTCCCATAGGCGGAGTGGCCGCCTTTGATCCGGAAGAAGGCGGCATTATTTCGGCCGGCGGCGTGGGCTTTGATATCTCCTGTGGAGTGCGCACGTTAACCACCGGCCTTATCAAAGATGAGATCATGCCCTCTCTGGAAAGGTTGATCGATAAAATCTTTCAGGTAGTTCCCGCCGGCGTTGGCTCAGAGGGTAAGATAAGGCTCACCCCGGCCCAAATCGATGACGTCCTGGCCGGCGGAGCAAAGTGGGCGTTAGATAGGGGTTACGGACTCCCGGAAGACCTGAAATGCATAGAAGAAGGCGGTTATGTTGCCTGGGCGGATCCGGCCCAGGTCTCTGACCTGGCCAAAAAAAGACAATTCAGAGAAGTGGGAACCCTGGGGTCAGGGAACCACTATCTGGAAATACAACATGTATTCGAGATCTATGATGCTAAAGCCGCCGAAGCCCTGGGCATTAAAAAGGATGATATTGTTATCGCTATCCATTGCGGCTCCAGGGCCTTGGGGCATCAGATAGGCACGGATTATCTGGTTAGTTTGGCCCAGGCATCTAAAAAATATAATATTCCCATCCGTGAAAGAGAACTGGTCTGCGCGCCGATCAACTCGCCGGAAGGCAAACGCTATTTCGGGGCAGTTGGCGCGGGAATAAACTGCGCCCTGGCCAACCGCCAGGTTATAAGTCATCTGACCCGCGAGGCCGTAGCCGAAATTATCCCTCAGGCTAACTTAAAAATGTTATTTGACGTCAGTCATAACACCTGCAAGGTCGAAGAGCATGTTGTGGATGGCAAAAAACGCCGGCTTTATGTCCACCGCAAGGGATCAACCCGGGCCTTTGGTCCGGGAAGACCGGAAATACCGGCGCGCTTCCGATCAATTGGTCAGCCGGTCTTTATTGGCGGGACCATGGGCACCTGCTCCTTCATTCTGGTAGGCACAGAATTCGGCACAGAGCAGGCCTTTGGGTCGGCCTGCCACGGTGCAGGTCGTAGCATGAGCCGCAAGCGAGCTACCAAGACCTGGCGTGGTGACAAAATTATAAAGGATTTATCTGCTAAAGGAATCATAATCCGGACCCGTTCCTATCGAGGCGTGGCAGAAGAAGCGCCGGGCGCTTATAAGGATGTAGTGGAGGTCGTGAACGCCGCTCACCAGGCCGGATTGGCAAAAAAGGTAGCTATGGTTAAACCGTTGGCCTGTGTTAAAGGATAGCCAGGCGCTTCGCCCGCGAATCCAAGGCTCCCAAGGTCGCGATCCTATGGGACGGCATCATTTTTCAATGCCTTCCCGCGCCTTAACCCCCTTTTTAAAATAGTGTTTTATCTCCCGCATCTCTGTAACCAGATCTGCGCACGCAATAATGCGAGGGGAGGCGTTCCGGCCGGTCAACACAAGCTCCATGTCCGAGGGCTTGTTCTCCATTACTGAAATAAGCCACTCCTCGGGCACAAGGCCGAGGGTTACCGCCACATTTACCTCATCCAATATCAATACATCGGTTGATCCCTCATGGACAATCTTGCTGGCCAGTTCCATGCCCCCTGCCGCCCGTTCCTTATCTTCTGTAGAAGTCTCGCGCTGGAAAATAAAGCCCTTCTGTCCGGTTGGCCTTATAACAAACTTCGGCAGGAATGCAGATGCAGCCTTTATCTCGCCAATATCAGTTTCTCCTTTTAAAAACTGAATCATAGTCACAGACAGCCCTTGACCGGCGGCCCGAAGGGCAAGCCCTAAGGCGGCGGTTGTCTTGCCCTTGCCGTTACCGGTGTAAACATGTATGTAGCCCTGTTTAAGAGCCATGGTTATCTCCTTCTAAATTAAATTCGGGCATAGAAAGAATGAGGTGGGCACCGGCGCGCCCCGGCGTATCTCAAGAGAGAGTATATCCCAGGTTAACAGCTCGGTTGGCCTTAAAGACTTTTCAGTCATAGATGCGCCAGAGGCGTGGTAGTTTAACAGGATACAAGAGTATTCCAACCCCCTTTTTAATATTCTATTTGAATACTATTAATTAGTGCAAGTCTTTTTGTGGGATACGCCGGGACGCGTCAGATACCCGAATCCATCGGTGACAAGAGTTAGACCGGCTTTCATCCGAAGACTTCCCCTCTGGCCTACGGTCCGCCGTGGCGGAGCGGGAAGAGATGAAGGGGAGAGGAATATAGGGTTTCCGGATGAAAACTAAATAGATTTTATCTTATTGTGTTATTTGGCAAATTTTTATATGATTTTGAGTAGATGCAGCTCCATTGGAAAAATGGCGGCTGAAAATGCAAAAAATGAAGGCCGAAGACAAACACCGCTAACCCGATCCTGCACGAAGCCAGCGATAAGCTCTAGTGCTACGCTTCGCTACTTGAACCGCAGCGACGGCAGCTCATGAGATCCCCGTTAGAAAAAAATCAAAACGTGAGAACAGGAGATATGTGAGATGAAGCGAGTAGCCTTGATTCTCTTGATTCTGACCATTCCGGCCTTAGCTATTGCCCAAAACCCTTCCCGCCATGAACTAAACAAATCTCTTAATCACATAACCCAACTTGTCGATCAGGGAAAAACCCTTATGGGTACGGATGTCAGCCATTTCAGAACCTTCGATGATTACATGGCCCACAGTCGTGCGACTAAAAAGAAGCTACAGGAAGCAGAAAGCTACGTTACCCGAAATATTTCTGACCCTTATTATAGCGCTCTTTCGCATTTACTCATTGCTGAAGCCTATGCGTGCAATTTACCTGAGTTACCGCAGCCGCTGGAACGCAAGAACAATCAAACGGTGCTGTGGTACCCTTACAAAGATGTAATGCGAAACCTGGACAGCGCGTTGTCAAGAGTGGGGTGGCTCAAAAAGGGCGCCTATGCCAACCGCCTTGGGCTTATTGCAGACGTAGCCTTCTTTGTTCACCTACAGTACGATCTGTTACGCCAGTCGTTAGATGTTATTAAAGCGGAAGACATGGACTCCGCCATCATTATCGAAAAACCTTCGAGTATCTGTTACACAAGAGGATTACAGGCAATCGATCAGGCCATTGAAAATGAGAAAAAAAGCCTATCCTCTTTACAACGAAGGCAGGATGGAATTTCGGAATTAAGTGAGAAAGCATATCTTTACGATTTGGTTAAGTCACGCTTTGTTCAAAATGGGATCGAATCGAGTGAACCCGCACTGCTTGAAGTCGATCCCAGACGCAGAGATTCTTTGGAGTCGATGTCCCGTTTGGCGGCTGAAATGAGTCGGGTACCATTCCACCATACCCGGGCATTTAAATTCTTCGACTTTTTAGGTAGTGCGTTTATTCCTAAGTATGGCCTGGCAAAGCAAACGATTGCGCTGATTTTTGGACAATAACAGTATAAGATTAAAAAAATATCGCCATGGATCAGCCGGGTGGGTATTTATGCCAATATTCATCTAAACCTTTCATCTGCCTTTATCTTGTGTATCTTATCCACTTTTCCAGAAAGCCAACCTATTCGCTCGGCTTTTTGGGCATCTAATTCTGGTATATAAGGTTTTATGTCCAGAAGTGGTGTGCCGTCCACAACATCCACATCTTCGACTTGAAGCGTCCGCCCTTCCACTTTTACCAGTCTGACCACAGATATTCCTATAGGATTTGGGCGCTTGGGCGCCCTTGTCGCAAATACACCACGCAGATGATCATCCATAAATGGCTTAACCTCTAGCGAATAACCTTCCGAGAGATGAAAACAATAAACTAAAATAATGTGGGAAAATCCTTCTATGTCTTTAAGACCATCGACGTACTCTGGTTCCATCTTTATAGTCCCGGGGGTGCCTCTGGCGGCAGTTGGTTGTATGGGCATTCCCTTGATATCTTTAAAGGGAGAACGGATTATACCTATCGGCCTAAGTATTATCTCTTTCATAATTTCCCCATGCCATTCATGTGATTTCGGATAATGATCTGCTCAAAACGTGATAACCTTGTCGGCGTCCCTAACCAATTCGTACAGATCGTCCATCCAGGCAATGGGGCAGGTACTTGATCCCTCCAGACCGTGGGATTTCATACAAACCCCTCAGACGTAAAAATCTCCATGGAACTGGTTAACTTGCTCCATGACATTGAATTCTTCGGTGCCGCTTTTTTCAAAAAGTACCCCTTTCCCGAGCATAAACACACTAACATCGTCACCCTTTTTGACCCCCACATTGGCCAATCTCATGGCATTATATATTGTCTCTCCATCGTCCGCAGTAATGATAAATAGAATTTTCATCCCCTATCCCTCCTTTCGCTATAGGCATCGCATCTGGATTTATCTTGTAATGCGCATCATCATATCAGAAAAGTCAGCAGATTAGTAAAAAATTTTCTTGACATAATTGGCTATTTGGCTATATTACCAAATAGTCAATGTTAAGAGTAGCCGCCTTCGGAGGATAGCCCCATGTCAACGACAAAGAAGAGAGAAATCAGCGCACGGACGCAGGCCCGATTAGAAGCCCGTGCGAAAATTATCAAGGCCCTGGCTCATCCCAGCCGCTTGTTCATCGTCGAAGAACTATCCAGGGGAGCTCGATGCGTGAATGAACTCACGGAAATGATCGGCGTCGATGTCTCGACGGTCTCCAGGCATCTCTCTGTGCTGAAGACTGCCGGTATAGTTCAGGACAATAAGCACGGAACTCAAATTTACTATATACTCCGGATACCCTGCATCCTTAAATTTTTTGACTGTATCGAGTCCGTATTAGTAGCTAATGCCCAGGCCCATATGAAGCTGCTAAAGACCAAGCGCTCCTAAAGACTTTTAAAAAGCAATCTACCGCATTAGCTTAATCAAGCGAGGTACCCTGAATTGAAACAGTGGCAAGCCATCGGCCTTATGGTCGGCATTTTTCTTGCGGCATATTTCATCCCCTTTGCCCACCCTGTCGTGCGGCAGTCCGGCCTGGAGGCCTTTATGATGCTCCAGGAATATGCCCGGGAGCATGTGCTTCTCTGTCTGGTTCCGGCCTTCTTCATTGCCGGGGCCATCGCTGTCTTTGTCAGCCAGGCCAGTGTTATAAAATACTTTGGGGGCCAGGCCAAAAAGTGGTTGGCTTATTCCGTAGCCTCGGTATCCGGCGGTATCCTGGCCGTCTGCTCCTGTACGATACTGCCTCTCTTTGCCGGTATCTACGCGCGCGGGGCCGGCATTGGCCCGGCCACGGCCTTCCTCTATGCCGGGCCGGCTATTAATGTGCTGGCCATCATCCTCACCGCACGAGTGCTGGGCATAGAACTTGGTGTGGCCCGCGCTGTTAGCGCCGTTGGTTTCAGTATCATCATTGGTCTTTTGATGCACCTGGCCTTTCTGAAAGAAGAACGGGAAAAGGCCAAGGAGACCGCGGCCATATTGCTGCCGGAGGAAGAAGACAGCAAGCCGCTCTGGAAAATGATTATCTACTTTGCCCTAATGGTCGGGATTTTGGTCTTTGCCAACTGGGGCAAGCCGGGTGATGTTAAAATTACTTTAAATAATGGAACTGTCCTGGAGGGAGCTCTCTCTGGTGAAACGCTGACCGAATACCACTTCAAGAAAATTGACGGCGACGCAATCCAGGTTATTCCAAAGGATAACATCTCTTCCCTGGACTATGCCCCCTCGTTTTATACCAGCATCTATAAGGCTCGCTTTTATATCGCAGGGGTCCTGCTTCTTGGACTCGTCGGGGTACTGTCCCTCTGGTTCAAACCGGCGGAACTGAGGGAGTGGGGAGCGTCCACCTGGAATTATGCCGGGATGATCCTGCCGCTTCTTTTCCTGGGCGTACTGGCTGCGGGGTTTCTACTCGGACGCCCGGGACATACAGCCCTTATCCCGGAAAAGTGGATAGCAACCAGTGTGGGCGGGAACTCCTGGTTCTCGAATGCCTTTGCCAGTGTAGCCGGGGCCTTTATGTATTTTGCCACCCTGACTGAAGTACCAATTTTACAAGGCTTACTCGGCGCCGGAATGGGGAAAGGCCCGGCCCTGGCGTTACTCCTGGCCGGACCGGCCCTAAGCCTGCCCAGCATGCTGGTCATCCGCCAGGTTATGGGCACAAAAAAAACTATACTCTTTATTACCCTGGTCTGTGTTATGGCCACGGTTGCCGGCAAGGTTTTTGGCACGTTCTGGGGATAATTGGAAAGGAGGTGCAACCATGAAAATTCAAATACTGGGACCAGGTTGTCCCAAATGTATTAAACTCGCCGAGGCCACGAAGCAGGCGGTAAAAGACCTCGGTATCGACGCTACCGTGGAGAAGGTGGCGGATATCAGAGAGATTATGTCCTACGGGGTGATGATTACTCCGGCCCTGGTCGTGGATGGCGTAGTCAAGGTGGCCGGCAAGGTGCCGGGCGTTGAAGAAATCAAGAAGATGCTGGCATAGAAGAGTCAAAAAAACAGGAAGCGGCCTGGATATGTCTGAACAAATTGTTAAGAAACTTTCATTTCTGGATAGATTTCTAACCTTATGGATCTTCCTGGCTATGTTTGCGGGGGTGTTCGGGGGGTATCTTTTCCCCGGCGTACGGAACGTGATCAATTATTTTCAGATCGGTACCACCAATATCCCCATTGCCATCGGGTTGATCCTGATGATGTACCCGCCACTGGCCAAGGTGAAATATGAACAGTTAGGGCAGGTTTTTCATAACGTTAAAGTTCTGGGCCTCTCCCTCGTTCAAAACTGGGTCATCGGACCCATCCTGATGTTTCTCCTGGCCATTACCTTTCTTTCCGGTCACCACGAATACATGGTGGGTCTTATCCTGATCGGTCTGGCCCGTTGCATTGCCATGGTCATTGTCTGGAACGAACTGGCCGCCGGAGACACGGAATACTGTGCGGGACTTGTGGCCTTCAACTCTATTTTTCAGGTCCTCTTCTTTTCCCTCTATGCCTACATATTCATTACCGTTATTCCTCAATGGCTGGGGCTTAAAGGCGCGGTGGTGGATGTTTCCATCGGCCAGATAGCCGAAAGCGTTTTTATCTACCTGGGTATTCCCTTTTTAGGAGGTATGTTGACCCGACTAATCGGGCTCAAGGTCAGGGGACGCCAGTGGTATGAAGAGAGATTTATTCCTAAGATCAGCCCCATAACCCTTATCGCCTTGCTCTTCACCATCCTGGTCATGTTTTCCCTCAAGGGGGAATACATCGTCCAACTTCCTCTGGACGTAGTCCGGGTGGCCATACCCCTGTGCATCTATTTCGTGAGCATGTTCTTTGTCTCTTTCTTCCTTTCCATGAAGGTAGGGGCCACCTACGAGCAGTCAACGACCCTGAGCTTTACCGCAGCATCCAACAACTTTGAACTGGCCATTGCCGTGGCCGTGGCTGTTTTCGGGATTGACTCGGGTCAGGCCTTCGCTGCTGTAATCGGTCCCCTGGTGGAAGTGCCGGTTTTGATCAGCCTTGTGAATGTGGCCCTCTGGTTTAAGAGGCGCTACTTCAGAACCACCATGGTCCAGCGGATCGGGGTGCCTTAGGTAACAAGAGGATTAATAAGGATACATTATGATGTCGGAGAAAGAACCCTCTTATATAGCAATAAAGGGCATTCGGGTGGGTATTCTGGGTCTGAGGGAGGCGCTGGAGGAATTGTCCGCCTGGAAGGGCCGGAAAGATGAGGAAATTGCCGACCTGATGCTCGTGAAGCTAAGAAGCAGAAATTACATACCCTCTTCGGTAGAGGCAGAATATAAAGCGGCTTTTTTGCGGGAGTTCAAGAAATTCATTGGAGAACCGGTCACTGAAGAAGAATCTTCTGCCCTGCGTATCGCCATCCTGGGACCAGGGTGCCCGAGCTGCGACCAACTGGAGCAGATGGTTATGTCTATTCTTACAGAAGAGAATATAGGAGCGGAGGTAGAGCATGTGCGTGACGTGCGAAAAATCGCCAGCTATGGGATGGTGGCCACCCCGGCTCTGGTCATAAACGGTAAGATCAAGTCCTCCGGCCATTTGCCGTCCAAAGACCAGCTAATCAAGTGGCTGAAGGAGATAGCCGTTCACCGTTGACCGTAAGGACCTGAAAAGCGCGCGGGATGCCTTTTCGGTGAACGGTCAATTGTAAACGGCGAACAATTGACAAATAGGGGATGGGATTATGAAGAAAAGCTGGTGGTTAGGTCTTATGGCGGTGTGTCTTGTCCTCTTCGGAGGCCGTTCTCTCCTTAAAGGGCAGGATTTGATCCCCCTTCCCGGTCAGTCCGCAGCATCCGACGCCAAGCGGGCGGCCATGGGAGTCTGCCCGCCGTTTAACCTGTTGGACGAGTACGGAAATGTCATCGATCCGGGCAAGGGTCTGAATGCCGACAGGCCTTACAGCCCCAAAAAGACCTGCGGCCGGTGCCACGACTACAACAAGATCACCCAAAGTTACCACTTTCAGCAGGGGAAAGGCGAGCCGATGACCGCGGCCTTTACGAAACTTTACCCTTGGTGCACCTCGCCCGGCCAGTACGGGGGGCGGTGGTGAACTCCGGCCCCTGTCTTTCGCCAGTTGGCGAAGAAGAACAATACCTCAGGCCGTGAGATCGATATGACGTCTTTTGACTTTGTTACCGCCGGTTGCGGCGGTTGCCACCCGGGCGGCGGTCCTCTGGAATACGACCGAAACGGGAAGAGGTACGATCAGGTGGCCGGTGATCCCGCAAATGGTGTTAAGTCAGGTGAAGATAACAGGTTTGACGGGGACTACTTCAAGGCCAAGTGGACCGAGACCGGGGTGATCGAGGCCGACTGCCTCCTTTGCCATCTCCCGGCCTATAACAATCAAAAACGTACGGGACAGATCAAGACGCTAAACTTTCGGTGGGCAGCCACTGCCGGGGCCGGGTTTGGTGAGATAAAGGGCGAGACGGCCAAAGGAGAAAAGCCCCATGTCGTCTATGACCCCAAGCTCTTCAAAGAAGACGGGAAGGTTGCCTTGAATATCGTACGCGATATCCCTTCCTCAAAATGCCTGTTCTGCCATCAGGAAACAGACTGGAAGAAAAAGGGCGCATCATACAATACCCGTACCGATGTGCATATCCGGGCCGGACTTCGTTGCATCGATTGCCATTTGACCGGGAGCCGGGCAACGGATAAGCGAATTCAGGGCAAAGAGGTCCATCAGATCGGAAAAGGCGATGATCCGGGCGGTTTGGTGCGGAACGATCTGGACAACACCATGCGCACCTGCGCGGATTGCCATAGCAAGGGTCTCCTTAACGCGCCGGTCATGAAACACCGGGGGCTTCCGCCGCGCCACCTGGAAAAAATCGCCTGCCAGACCTGCCATATTCCGGCCAGACAGGTGAAGGCCGCTCTCATTCAGGACAGCACGGTTTTTAACGGCACCCCGCGTATTGAGCCGCCGCCCAAGCGCATCTGGTCATTCTACGGGCCGGATGCCAAGCCCTGGAACTATTACGGCGAGGTGGATGCGTCCACCGCCAATTACCAGCCGGTCTTTACCTACGCACCTGTGGTTGGCTGGTACAAGGGAAAGATTTATCCCCTGACCCGTCTATATAGTATCTGGGTCGGGATCGAAGAAGAGGGTAAAAAAGGTCTCGGCCAGCCCTATATGAAGGATATGTTCAAGATGTGGTCCATGCACCGGGCCGAACCGGAAAGGAACTACCCGGAGTTGGAATCGATCCACGACGATAATGGAGACGGCTTCCCGGAGGTCAACCGGGCAGACGAAATCCAGGCTCTACTCTCCGCCGTTACAAAACACCTTCGGGCCGAAGGCGAATCTCTGGACGGCAAAAGGGTGGTCTTTGTAAAGGGAGATCAGGCGACTCCAGACGGCATAAACTGGCGGACCCTGCCGAGAGAGCCTCACGAGTACAGTCCCTACGGCTCGGTCTTCAAATTCAGCCACGATGTCAGCCCGGCCCGCGCTGCCATCGGTTCCGGAGGATGCAAAGACTGCCACAGTTCAGGTTCAGGCTTCTTCTTCAAGCCGGTTCTGGTCAACCCCTTTGATGGAATCGGCCAAAGAGTTACCCAGCCGAATTTTGTCTTTCTGGGGTTCGCCCCATCAGCGGTCAATATGGGTATTTTTCAGCAGGAAACCTTAAGACCACTCAGTTACTGGGGACTGCTTATAGTCCTCGTAATCCTTTTGCTCCATTACATTATTTTTGGTCCCAGGCGGATACAGGAGAGATCTTCTTTTCAAGAAATTCAGCGATTCAGCGTCCTGGAAAGGGTTATTCATTACAGTTCGCTCGTCACTTTCCTGGCGCTTGCTGTAACCGGTTACCTGACCCTATCAGGCGCCCGGTTCTCCTCGGACATTATAGGGTCCGTTTATGCCTGGCATCACTACTTCGGATATGGTTTTCTTTTGACCGTGCTCTTGATTCTCCTGACCTGGTTCAGGGACGCTTGGTTCGAGCGCTGTGATTCAGAGTGGCTAAAGAGACTAGGGGGCTACTTCGGCTATAAAGGAGAGGTCCCGGCCTCCCGTTTCAATGCCGGACAGAAGCTCTTCTTCTGGTCGGCTTTATTAATGGCAACGGCCCTGGCTGTGACCGGATTGATCCTGATCTGGTCCGATGCAACCAATTTGAGACAAATAGCCATTGCCATTCATGGTATGTGTGCCTTTCTGTTCCTGGCCATGGTTATGGTGCACGTTTATCTCGGAACCATCGCCAACCCCGGCACTTTGAGAAGTATCTTTGAAGGAAAGGTTTCTAAAGAATGGGTGGAAAAACATCATCCACAGTGGAAACCATAACCCCGGTAAGGGGCTAATTCCCTTGAGTCTGTCACCGAGACTTCACGGACGCGGCGGGATGAAACTGGGAGGTCACATATCCAGTCAATGACGATACCTGAGTTCAGCGCCGAACAAATTCAGCGTATCATGCGCATCGTCCCGGACGCGGACAAGGAAGAAGCGCTGAATTTTGTAAAGGAATGCCTGGAGAAGAAGATAAAACAAAAAATGGGACCGCATTGTGTACCGGTCTTTGAGGCCTCTTACAAGCAAAGGCAGAAGGATCGATTTACTAAGAAATGAGAACATCCACAGATTACAATAAATTCGGGAGGGAAAGACCCATGAAAAAGACGGCTTTTATCGCATTGGTGCTGGTGTTTTTTATAGGTTTCCTGTCAATTACCCCTCTCCGGGCTGAACCGGCGGCAAAGCCAAAGCTTCCCATCCTAATGGAGTTTGGAAGGGGAATATGTATCCCTTGCCGACAAATGAAGCCTATTCTGGAGTCCCTGGCCAGGGAGTACGAAGGACAGCTTAAGGTACAGGTAGTGGAAATCGATAAAGAACCAGAAATAACCCGGCAGTACCGGATCATGGTTATTCCCACACAAGTATTTTTAGATACGAATGGTCAAGAGGTTTATCGACATCTGGGATTTTATCCGAAAGACGATCTGGTAGCCAAACTTAAGGAACTCAGATTCATCAAATAGCTACTTGGATTAGCCATGGATCAACTTTTTAGTGTGCTGACCCGAGCCATAGCGAACAGCTCTAGTATGGCCCTGGGAGCATCGTTTATCTGGGGGATCCTTAGCATCCTTCTCAGCCCATGCCACCTGGCCTCTATCCCCCTGATTATTGGATTCATCGACGGTCAGGGGCGTATGTCTACCGGACGAGCCTTTTTTATATCCTTTCTTTTTGCCTGTGGAATTCTGATAACCATTGCTACCATTGGCCTGGTAACCGCAGCAGCCGGCCGCATGCTGGGGGATATTGGCCCTTACGGTAACTACCTGGTTGCCGGGGTCTTCTTCCTGGTAGGTCTTTACCTGATGGACGTAATCCCGGCCCCCTGGTCCGGCCCAGGGCAGATAGGCATGAAACGAAAGGGTTTGTGGATGGCCATGGTCCTCGGCTTGATCTTTGGTGTGGCCGTGGGCCCTTGCACATTTGCTTACATGGCGCCCATTATTGGCGTCACCTTTCAAATTGCCGCCACAAACATCTCCTACGGGGTTCTCCTGCTCCTCATGTACGGCCTCGGCCACTGTTCGGTCATTGTAGCAGCCGGAACCTCCGCCGAATTGGTCCAGCAGTATATGAACTGGAATGAAAACTCCCGTGGCGCTGTCATATTAAAAAGGACTTGCGGGGGCATGGTCTTTCTGGGCGGCGTTTATCTGATTTACAGTAGTTGAAAATTGAAAAGGACATAAGATGATAAGAGATTTGATACTAAAGAACAGGAGCTATCGGCGTTTTTATCAGGAAGTGGCGATTGGGCACGAGACACTGAGGGAACTCGTTGACCTGGCCAGACTCTCGGCGTCCGCCGGTAACCTCCAACCCCTGAAATACATCCTTTCCTGCGATCCTCAAAAAAACGCCTTGATATTCTCGCATCTGGCCTGGGCTGCTTACCTCAAAGACTGGCCCGGCCCGGCGGAAGGAGAAAGGCCATCGGCGTACATCGTGGTGCTTGGGGATAAAGAGATCAACCAGTCTTTTGTCGGCTATGACTCCGGGATAGCCATCCAGAGCATCCTCCTGGGTGCGGCAGAAAAGGGCTTGGGCGGCTGCATTGTCGGGTCAGTACAGCGGGGGGAGCTCCGCAAGGCTCTAAGAATACCATCACGCTACGAGATACTCCTTGTTGTGGCCTTGGGTAAGCCCAGGGAAAAGGTAACAATCGAGACAGTCGGGCCTGGTGGGGACATCAAATACTGGCGGGATGCCGAAGGCGTACACCATGTGCCAAAGCGGCGTCTGGATGATATTATTATAAGTTAAGTTTTTATTGGATTAAGCCGAATTAGTTAACAAGATGGCTTTGAAAATGCCTGTTTTGTTCCGCCGCAAGGCGCGCAGAAGACTACACACAGCATTTTCATTCAGGAAATCTGTAATGGCCAAAAGCACACTGACAAAAAAAATTCTCTTATATGAATCGATTGGATTTTTAACGGTAATCCTTGCATTATGGCTAGACGAAGTATTTGATGTTCCGCATAATTTATTTGGGGCCGCGGCCACGCCTATTAACTGGGCTGAAAGTATTCTAGAAACCGTCCTTGTCATTGCCTTGGGTGCCTTTATTATCTTTTTGTCGCAACGTTTTTTTCAGCAGATTAAATACCTGGAGGGTTTTTTACCGGTCTGCTCATTTTGCAAAAAGATACGAGTGGATAAAGATTGGATTCCCATTGAACAGTATATAAAGGATCATTCTGAAGCGGAATTTTCCCATAGTTTATGCCCCGAATGCATTAAAGAACATTACGGGGGATTCTTACGAAAAGATGAAAAATACATCACCTGACAGTCCTTATTCTTGACACCAGGTCTGCAAATTCCCTAAACGGGAGTCACATCAGCCCTTTTTCCTTAAAAGACAGGTATCCCTTTTTTGTGATGATTATATGATCTAATACAGATATTCCGAGGATTCTACCTGCCTCAACCATCTGTTCCGTTATGGCTATATCATCAGGGCTTGGTTTCAGTACACCTGACGGATGGTTGTGGGCAAGAATAACGGATGCGGCCCGGTCGGATATGACATCGGCAAACACCTCCCGAGGATGAACCTGACTTGAATTAAGAAGGCCGACAGTGACCACCCTGTTCCCGATAACCTCATTGGCGCCATTCAGAGATATGCACAGGAAATGTTCCTGTTTTTTGTCCGCAATATGTAAAATAAGGGGTAAAATATCTTTCGTCTTTTGAACAACTAAAAAGTTCTTGAAAAACCTCCGCCTTGCAAATTCAAGGGCAGCCACAATCTGGCAGGCCTTGGCAAGACCAACGCCTTCAATCAATATAAGACTTTTTAGATCTACTTTTCCCTTATCTTTATCAAGCCTTCGCAGAATACTCTGGGCTACCTGAAAGACGTTTTTGCCCTTTACCCCACTTCCAAGAAGTATGGCGAGAAGCTCAATATCCGATAGCGCCTCCGGCCCCTGGGCCGCCAGTTTTTCACGCGGCCTGTCAAAATTGGGGAGGTCTTTAATATTTCTCATGATTACTTCAGGTTATTGTATTTTTTTTAACCCCGTTACTGTCTTAACGGAAGATGTGTTCCTATTTCTTCTTTTCCAATTCGATAATCCCCCGCATATGCTTCAAGAGACCCTCTCTTAATTTTTTATTCCTAATCTTGCGAAAGAATTTCAAGATAATAATTTCTTCCTTATCGAGGAGCTGAAAATGTTCAAGAGGGATTTCTCCGGGAGTATATTCTAAAACAGGGCCTGAAACCTTAGGAACAAAATTTCCCTCTTCAAAGAAGCTGGTAATGTGAATACCTAAGGCCTCAGAAAGCTGCTGAAGGCGAGAGACCGTTATATTTGCAACCCCTTTTTCATATTTTTGAATTTGCTGAAAAGATATGCCGACCCTTTCGGCTAATTCAATCTGAGACAGCCCCCGGCTCTTCCTTAGTTGTTTAATTTGCATTCCAATCTTTTTGTCGATCCACGTCAATTTTCACACAACCCGTCTCGTTTTTTTATAGTACCGGAATTTATAGCTATGACAACTTTCTTTCAAGTATCGTAAAGAAAAGTAAAAAAGTCTATCGCCTTACAGTTGTATTTTTTACTTGATTTTATTCTCTTATTAGTTGTAATAATGATATTCGCTTATATTTTTAACCCCTGTTTTCTCCAACTTTGTCTTCTATAGGGGAGAGGATCTCCGGGCAAGAGCTGTTAGAATCCACCTGATTAGAGTTGAAAATTGCTTAACAATGGGGAGTGAACAAATGGAAAAAAAAAGAATCCTTGTCGTAGATGATGAAGAAATAATCAGAACATTACTGTTTAAGGCCTTTAAGTTTTTTGGCTACGAGATAGACACTGTAGAAAATGGGATAGAGGCCGTCAAGCGGATTGCCTCTAAAACTTATGATCTGATTATTACGGATTACATGATGCCAGAGATGGACGGCCTTGAATTGATACAAAGAATAAAAATGCTGAATCCCACTATTCCTGTTCTCGTAGTCACCAGCGATGGACCCGAATGCGAACTCCTGAAAAGCGGAGCTTTAGCCTGTATAAAAAAACCATTTAATATCTTAGAGTTACAAAAAATCTCACAAAACATCCTTGATGGACGCCCTCCATCTACCTGAAGATGTGAATAACAGGCAGGTCTATTTCTCCTTATAAATAATAAAAGTTTTCGTCATGGACAGGAGGTCGTTTCTTCGCTGACAGCGTGGCCTTTGAGGATATATTTAAAAAATCTTCTCCGTCCAAAATATCTCCCATCTCCTTTTCTATTTGCTCCGGGTCCTCCCCGGCCTCCATCCGTTTTAGGGCCTCCTCCATGCCGGAGCCAAGATCAAGGCCGGTCATATCACACAGTTTTCGCATGAGCTTCGCGCCCTGTCTGGGGTCATCTTCATTGAGATTTTCCGCCTCGCGTTCCAGAACGGCCATGGCCTTTTCCAGCTTCGATTCATCCAGGTCCGGCATTCCCATGTCATTCTCTCCCTTTTCGCCCCTTAGAACGGCGAACCTGGACATGAGACGATCCAATGGTCCGCTGCCGCATTTCGGGCACATAGGCCGTTTTTCCGTATTTACCCGGCTGGAAAAAAAGTTGAAGATAGTATTGCAATCAGCACAGTAGAATTCATAGATGGGCATGATAGTTCCTCCCTGATAGTGTAAAAAAAAGGCATTCGTGGGTCAAGCAGAAATTGGGAAGAGAAAAGTACTTCTTGACTTTGAAAGGAAAAATTTAATATAGTGCCTTTATGTGAAAGGCCGCTATATGCAATCCAACCGCTTAGTTAGACTGGTTGAAACGGTTCTTAAGATCAAGACCCAGCCGCACCAAACCCGTCAGCAATGTTTAGCCTCTCTTAGCATCGGCAAGTCGCAATTCTATTATGATCTCCAGTCGTTAAACGAGCTGGGTCTGTCAATTAAATATTCCAACCACGAAAAGGCATTTTTGATAAAAAAGGAACCCGCATTTACCATACCCGACCTTGCCCTGGGAGATACTGTGGCCCTTATGCTCGCGGTCCGGCAGCAGGTTCTAACGGCACGAAATGATTTTGCTCTTGCTTACGGCGCCTACGCCGCTTTGTGCCATATCGTAGACGCACTCCCCTCGAAGACCCGAAAAGAATTGATAAATATGGTGGATAACCTGATTGTACGGGATGGATTCGGCTGTCATAAGGACATCCTGGATAAACTACAGGGGGCGCTCCAGGATAGAAATCGTATTGTCATAGACTGCCGGAAAGAAAACGAAAAGGTGCTGCGCCGCTATACAGCCGATCCGGAACGGCTTTACTTCGAGCAGGGCAGTCTGTTTCTGGATGCCTTCACCCCTGAAAGCAAAAAGACGGAGACCTTCCGTGTCCCGCTCATCAAGCAAGTAATCAAAACCCCTTTCTTCATACCCCGTTGATAAACAGCCTGAAATCCATGCGTGCAACCAGAATCATTACGCTCCTTACCGACTTCGGCACCCGGGACATCTATGCCGGCGTCATGAAGGGGGTTATTCTCTCCATCTGCCCGGATGTCCGGCTCATCGACCTGACGCATGAAATTCCCCCGCAGGATATAAAGGCGGCAGCGTGGCAGATATCCGCTTCCTATAATTACTTCCCGAAAGGGAGCATCCACGTGGCCGTAGTTGATCCAGGGGTGGGCGCTACCCGCCGGCCTATCCTGGTCGCCTGCGCCGGCCGTTTCTTTATCGGCCCGGACAACGGGCTCTTCAGCCTGCTATACCAATCAGGGAAGCCTTTTGATGTATATGTATTAAATCAGAAAAAATACTTTTTAGACAAAATCTCCGCCACGTTTCACGGTCGCGATATCTTCGCGCCGGTAGCCGGACACCTGGCCTGCGGCACGCCGCCTGAGGAGTTGGGTGAACGCATTACAGACCCGGTTATCTTTAGCGCCACAAGGCCTGAATTCGATGGGAGGACGCTCTACGGAGAAGTGGTCTGGATAGACCGCTTTGGAAACCTTATTACCAACATATCAGAAAAAGAATTTAAGAAACACATCCAGGGAAGACCCTTTGTGATTAAGGCCGGCGGCATTTCTTTAAAATTCCTCCAGAAGACGTATGCCGGGGCCGCAGAGCATGGTATAATAGCCTTGTTCGGAAGCAGCGGCCTTCTGGAAATTGCCGAGGTCTCCGGCAGCGCAGCCGGGAGGCTGAAAATGGGCACAGGGGCCGCGGTAACCGTAACCATAGAAAAGAATCTTAAGGAGACAACAGAAAATCGCTCTTGATAGAAAAACCACCAGTGTCTTCTTTGCGGCCAACACCCTATTTTATTTTTGTCACTGGATGGTTTTCGCATTTCTGCCCCTTCTCCTGAAAGAATACGGCCTGACCGATGGCCGTATCGGCATAATAATCGGCACATTCTCCATGGCCTCCATGCTGCTTATGCTCCCCATGGGAGTCTTTTCCGATTACTTTTCTCCCCAAAAAACCGTCATTGCCGGTACGTGTTGCCTGAGTCTGTACTTCTTCTTCCTCCTCCTCTCCCGGAACTTTTATTGGCTCCTGCTCTCTGTCGCTATCGGAGGCGCCGGCGCCTCCGCCCTCTTTATTGTACTTTCGTCTCTTTATCTCAAGGTCATCACGCGCAATAGTTTAAGCCGGCAGGTGGCCCTCTACCACGTGGGCGGTTACCTGGGATATGCCTTTGGACCGCTTATAGGAGGATTGATCACTTCTTACTATCCACCAAAGTCTTTAATTGCTACGGCTTGGGCATGCTCCCTGGCGCTTATCGCGCTTACTTTATTTCTCAGGGATTCTGCCCCGATCAGGTTTAGCTTTGAGGAATACCGGGCTGACCTGAAAAAACCGGGAAGACTCCTCTTGATACTGGGGATATTTGTCCTGGCCACCCACTTTGGCGTAGAGCAAACTTCCTTTACACTTTTAATGAAAGGGAAACTGGGATTTGCGCCCAGAAACATCGGCTATATGTTTGCCGGTATCGGCCTCTGGATGGCCTTTTTGGCCCCATGGATCGGATACTTTATGGATCGTAAGCAGAGGATTATCCATTTCCTCTTTGCCGGCCTTGTAATGTCCGGCGCCTTTCAATTCCTGACCGGGAATGCGCGGTCGTTCGGGGGTCTTCTTATAACCAGGATATTCCACACCACGGGTGACGCCATAGCCATTTTAGGCATAGGGGTCCTGACTGCGCTCTACTTCCCGGGGGCGCGCCTCGGGGGAAATTCAGGACTGCTCTATGTGGTGCGGACGGCCGCCATGTTTTCCGGAGCAGTAGTAGCCGGTCTTCTAAACAACAGGTGGGGGTACAGTTTTTCCTTTATGGCCAATGGCCTTTTCGTCCTGGCCTTTACAGCCATCCTGGCCATATCATTTAAACGCTGTTTTTCCTCTTCGCCGGCTGGCCAATCTCAATAAGGCCGCTACCAAGCAAGCGAAGAAGATGCAAAATCTGTCCTTACCGAGTTAATGCCTTATGGCTTATCCGGTTAAACAATACTTCCTTTTGCCCCTCGAAGTCCGGATTTCTCTCCTTGTCATGGCATGCGAGACAGATGGAAGCAGGGACAGTACGTCTCAACCGAGATGTTTCAGGATAGAAGGTATGTTTCCGGCCCGGGCCGTGGCATACCTCGCACTCCACACCGGCCAGTCGGCCACCCGTAGTTTGACCCATCTGAAAGCCGGTAGGATAACCAAAACCCGTGGTATGACACGAAACACAATCAGGATAAAAATGCCTCCGGACATCTCTCAAGGTATCGAAGGACCGGGAATGCCTGGTGCCTTTCCAGGCCCGGTATTCAGTCGCATGGCAACTTCGGCAGCCCTCCGCCCCCACGTAGCCGTTATCCCTGTCCTGCTCCAGCGCCTGGTCAGAAAACTTCCGCCTTGCCCCGGCCTGCGCTGCCCGATCCTTAAACGCTGCGCCATAAGCCTGTGAAATAAATTGCTCTACTTCCGGGTCAGGGAGAATATCCATCGAAAGGTATATCCACTTAAAGTCATGCCTTAGAAGCCGTCCATAATGGTCCACCCATAAATCCAGTCTGGCCAGATACTTCTGGCCGGGAGAGACGATGACGGCATGGTTGACATTTTCTACAGGGATATTGCCTCTGGCCGCCAGGATAACCTGGACGTCGCCAAATTCAGCGGCGAGTGATCTGTTTTCTTCTTCCGGAAGATCGCTTAAGACCACAACCAGGTTAGTCTCCCTTTTGACGGCAGGCAGATATTTTTTGATACCGGCTAAAGGATCAGATACTTCAAGCCCGAACCCCTCAGCCTGAATTTGATCGCGGTTGAGCGGCGGCGCGGTCAGGGCCAGGATTCCAAGTTTGACCGGGCCCAGTTCCTTGATTAGATATGGCCTCCCCAGAAGCTCTTTAGCCTCACCCCTATGGACGTTGGCCGAAAGGAAAGGAATGTTTAAGCTCTTAATCTGCTTCCGGATAAAGTCAGTCCCGAAGTTGAAGGCGTCGCCGCCCAGGGCAATGGCGTGATAGCCCATCTTCTCCAGGGTCTTTAGATAAACCTCAGTCCTTACCAGATCCGTCGGGCCTGCGCCATGAAAAGCGCCGCTCCCCTCGATTAACAGGGCCTGAGGATTCTCCTTAAGAACGTCCTTGATTATTGTAGCCCTTCTGGCCAGACCGCCAGCCCGGTTTTCGCCTCAGCCGCAAGGCTCCAATGCCCCACGGGTCTGTCCGGTTAAGAGCAGGGTTATCCTTGTCCCTTCTTCCGCGCCGGATGAGGCAAAAAAGGCTAAGAACACTATAACCAACAAAAAAAGATATGCTAAGCGCCTGCTCATCTCAATACCTACAAAGGATTATTACCTACCTGAGAGAGCATATCAAAACTCCTTATCAGATGTCCAGTATTATCAAAAATAAACACCGATACCTTGACACCTCGTCCATAAGCTGATAACAAGAGTCATCTTATCTGCTATCAGAGGTTCCGCATGTTGCCTGACTTTGTAAAGGGCCTGTTAGGGCCAGGGGCATATCCCCACCCGGTAGCCGAGATAAAACTTGTCCAGACCCATATCTCCTACGTATTTATTACCGGTGACTTTGTTTATAAGATAAAAAAACCTGTTAACTTCGGTTTTCTCGATTTTACCACCCTCGAAAAACGCAAACACTTTTGTGAGCGGGAGGTAGTCCTCAATAAAAGGCTCTCGCCGGAGATATATCTCGGGGTGGAACCGGTGACTACAGACGGAAAAGGCTTTTTTATAAACGGTCCGGGAGAAGTCATTGAATACGCGGTAAAGATGCGGCAGATGCCCCAGGACCGGATGATGGACGTCCTGATAAAGGATGACAAAGTAGATCAAGGGGTCATCGACCGCATCGTGCAAAAACTCGTCCCCTTCTACGCACAGGCCGCCACCGGCCCGGAGATAGACTTCTATGGCGAAATCCCGCAGGTACGTTTCAATATCGAGGAAAACTTTGCCCAGACCGAAGGCTACATCGGCCGCGCCCTCACCAGGAAGCGTTTTGAAACCATTAAGGCATATAGCCTCTCCTTCTTTGAAAAAAAGGCTGATCTCTTTCAGGAACGTATAAAATCAGGAAAAATCCGGGACGGGCACGGGGATCTCTATTCGGCCAACATCTGTATAGCTGATGATGTCTATATTTACGACTGCATAGAGTTCAACGAGCGTTTCCGCTATGGAGACGTGGCCTGTGATATAGCCTTCCTGGCCATGGACCTGGATTTTCACCGGTTGGGCGCCCTCTCCGGATATCTTATCGATCGCTTTGTGGAACTCTCCGGCGATCGCTCGCTTATAGACCTACTGGATTTCTACAAATGTTACCGGGCCTATGTGCGCGGCAAAATCCACTCCTTCTCGGCGGACAGCAAGGAAATCAGCGAAGAAGACCGGAGCCGCTCTCTGTCCACGGCCCGAAAATACTTTGGCCTTGCCTACCGCTATGCCGGCGGAAAAAGGAAGCCGGTTCTCCTGGTATTCTTTGGCCTTATTGCCGGCGGGAAGAGCACCCAGGCCAGGGTTATTGGTGAAAAGCTAGCCATCGCGCCCCTTAATTCTGATGAGATCAGGAAAAAAATGGCCGGCCTCGCGCCCACAGAAAGAAGGCCGGAGCCCTTCGGACAGGGCATTTACAGCCCGGACTTTTCCCGCTCGACCTATGCCAGATTGCGCGAAGAGGCGGCGGCCCGGCTGGAGATGGGGGAATCCGTCATCCTCGACGCCTCATACAAGGACCGGGACGAAAGGACGGCCCTGATCTGGATGGCTGAAGAACTGGATGTCCCCTACTGCTTTGTCTATTGCCACTGCCCGGAGGAAGAAACTAAGGCCCGGCTGGAAAGACGCAGAAAAAACAAGAAGGCCGTCTCAGACGGCCGCTGGGAGATATACCTGAAACAGGTGGAGACCTTTGATCGACCGGAGGAGATACCGTCCGGCCGCCTTCTTCGAGTAGATACAAGCCAGACCGTGGCTAAGGCCACGGCCCATATCCTCCAGTCCTGCCCGGAAGATATACGCCGCGCGTTATCTCTATGAGGATTACGTGAGGGAGATTAGAACATTATAGGGTCTATACGCATTAATACTTCCTGGAGTAGTTCTTCCGGGCATTTGCCAATGTAGGCCGCATTTCTGGCCCCGTAATTAAGCGAACGCAACTGATCTGCCATGATCACCCCTGTAATTTTTTTACCTTCGGGTATGGCTACATAAAATGGATTTTTACGTTCTGTGTTGCTGATGGGACAAACAAAAATGAACCCCATCTTTTTATTAAAAGCGCTATGACTTACGACTAAAGCCGGCCTGCTTCCCTTCTGTTCATGTCCGGCTTGTGGGTCAAAATTAAGGCGAATAAAATCTCCGCGTTTTGGGATATAGCCTACCAAACTTCCTCTCCTTCAGGTTTGCCCCATGAAACTTCCTTGCCGGGTTCTTGTACCTGGGCGAGCAACTCTTCTAATGTGTATTTCTTTTGGTGAGACAGTGGCTTTAAAATCAATTTTCCATCCTCTAATGAGCAACTTACCCGATCCTTTACACCCAGATGGAGTGATTCTAATACATGTTTTGGAAGTCGAATGCCAAGCGAATTACCCCATTTCCCAATTTGTAACTCCATATTATCTTGCATAGTTATATCCCCTTACATATATGATATACAATGTATATCTGCGATGGGAGAATGTCAATTTAAAAAGTGCCTCAAACTTCGGTACACTCGCCTGACTCGAAAGCCTTCAGTGCCTTATCGGCAAGAGCATCCAGCTTCCCAGCCTTTGCATCTTCTTCAATTTGCCGGTCCCAAGCCTCAGCATCGAATTGCACAAACCATTTGCGAAACCTTGCAAGTTCAGATGAAGATAGTTTTCGGATCTCACTTTCTATGTTCTCGACCTTGCTCATACAAATGTTCCTCCTCAGTGGAAATAGAATCTCATTTTCCGTGCTTCGCTCGAATCTTGGAGAAGACTTCCTCACCGGGGACCAGTTTAGCCTTGCCTTCCTCAATTTGTGACACGCGACGTTCCGCTTCTTCTGCCCAAAGGCGATCTATTTCCTCATCGATTGGAAGGTTGAGGCTCGTCAGAAGCTTCTCAACCAAGCTTAGACGGACGTTTGCCGGAAGGGATAGGGCTTCTTCAATAACTCTGTCATTTGTTGTCGCCATAGTGTGCCTCCTTCACTGAACTATTTAAACATACATCACAAGGCAAGACAATAATGATTAATAAGAGCATAATCGGAATAGGGAGGAGCCTCACGACTTCCCCACCATCCCACAACATTTGCCGCAGGCGGATCAAATCTGGTTCCTGTTTCCCGGATCATGTCCGGGGCAGGCTCTTGTCCTTTTCCTAGCCTTCGGCTCCGCTAAAACCTGGATCGGGGACTCTCACCCCGATAGTCCTGTGCCATGCCCGGCACACACGCTACGGCTCAGCGGTGGCTATCAGCCATCCGCTGAAGCCTATTGTTATGCCATGGTTTTTGTTACTCTTCTTTATGGAGATCAGCGATTCCGAGTCCTTTGCATATTTTTCTGGCAAGCTTGTCGGAGATTTCAGTGTGTCGCGGCACCGTCTCCACAGAACCATTCGCTGGGTTCATCCAAAGCGAATGAGATCCCCCTTCTCTCTTGAGGAAGCAACCATACCGACGCAAATGCCGTAGGAGGGCTTGTCTCTTCATCAGACTGCGACGACCTCGCGAATTGCATCTTCTGGTAATCCGCGCATGGCGTCCTCACGCCGATCTTCCAGTATGAGTGAGATAGCCGCCGCCAAACTTGCTTTGCATTCCTCAATTGTTTTGCCTTGCCCATTTGCCCCAGGAACCTCAGGGCAGTAAGCAATATACCAATCTCCGTCTTTTTCAATAATTGCTGTAAACTCATTATGCATGATGCTCCTCCATGTTTTTCCTGCCGTTTAAAGAGGCGAAAAAGGAGTTTATTACCTCCCGATGGTTGACAAATTTCTTTTCAAGTAATGCCCTCAATTCCCCTAATTTCTGATCCTCTAAGAGCCGGTCAATTTCATAAGCCCTCTTGCCAAGTTGCCTGCAATACTTGTCAATGACCGTTTGAGGAGCTGTATTTCTTCTTTGAGCGACAAGGTTAGTCGCTTCCCTTCTATTCCGCCCCGATTTTTTCACCTCGTAAATGACTTCAAGTATCTGTGCCAATGCCTTAGGAGCACCATCGGGAAAAATTGGCGGAGTACTAATTGTGGACTTTCTATTTACCTCTTGCAGGCCAGACAGCTGTCCTCCAAGGAGGATTCTGTTTAATACCGAATTTGGGGTGTCCTCAAACGGCTCGGCCTTGCTCTTCAGGTAATTCCAGACCCTTTCGTCAATTTCAATCTTATAGGTTTGCATGAGGATCTCCTCCTTTTATTGCTTTTCGCACTATTATACTAAAGTACTTTTAGTATGTCAAGTAAACAAGTAAAAGAAGGGATTAATCGGTAATTTATTATTGGCATAATCGGGATAAGGAGGAGCCTCTCGACTTCCCTCCACGGATCATGATGTGATGCAGGACACCGGATGCGTCAAGGCGGGCTTGTCTTAGCATGGGATTTATTTCGTAGTTACGCTTTCCCTTGTCAACTTACTTTTTTATCAGCGTCCCCATTCTTCTGCCCGATAGTCCTATGCCATGCCCGGCACACACGAGATGCATCAGCCGACCGTGCTGCAAAGGAAAGAATGAAAAACGCCCCACGCTTATTCGCGGTCGGCTGGATGCGGTTGTTATAGTTATTTTTCTTTTTCTGCTATGATTTTCTTTGCTTCTCTTAAATCTATCTTTGCGTGATGCCCGTGTTTTTCTAATAGATGTAAAAGGTTTGAGCCATTTAATAGGGTCAGTGGCTTGCCTTTTGCAAACTCATATGCATCTGGCCCGTAATCGGCAGTTGAAACCAAGATTCCTTTTGTTGCCCCTTCATTAACAACAGTCCCGTATAAATCACGCACAGCGGAAACACCGACGGTATTCGTATATCGCTTGGCTTGGATTACTATTTTGCCGCCCCGAATTGGATCTGGATCAAACGCAATGGCATCAACGCCGCCGTCTCTGCTGGCCCGGGTTACTTTACATTCGCCGCCATTAGTTTGAAATTCCTTTTCAAATAATTCCCGGATCAAATGTTCAAAATCCTCCCAATCCATTGCAGCAATGTTAGTGGTAGTATCAAGCTGGCTGGCGACATCATAGCTTTGTACAAATCTTTTGTCCATTCTACTAATTTGAAGAATCGGCTGAACGGGGGTTAAGCTGCTCAATTTACTGCTTGCCACGCCTTTCAGATTCTTAAAACACGTTTTGGGCTCGACATTGCGAAGATCGATACCCATAAATTCGCTTTTTTTCACTTGAATACTAAGAATGCAATTATTTTCTTCTTTGCCGGTAGCTTTGTTTATTGCTTTCACCCAGCCATTGAAGGAAATAGCGTCGATAGCATTAGCTGCATCCGCTTCAAACAATTCGTGAATTGATCGTAACGTAATTTTGTATATCGCCTCGTCAAACATTTTATTTATTTGAGATTCTGCAATGTAACTTTCTTTCAATTCTTTCCTTGCTGCGATATATTTAACTTCTTTTATCTTTGGAAAACAATCAATTGAAGGCAGTTCATATTCTACGATCAAAATTCTATTGTCAGGGTTATATTCCAATTCAAAGCTTTTGGGGAAGGACTTGGGATAGTCTGAGTTATTCAAGACCATGTCACAATATTCAACAATTGAATCAACATCTTGGGTTAAATATGAATCTTTCATTTTATCGATTTTTGAATTGAAGTCGGCCTGTTGTTGTATGAAATTTTGCTTCTGCTTCTCCCACTCTGACACTTCATGCTCCCACTGCCTTAGAGCCTTTTCAAAATCTGCATCCAATTGATAATTGTATTTGTCAATGGATTTCTTTTGCTCTTCCCAGTCGGCAATAGCCGATAGATACTTAGTCTCCAACTCCTTCAATTTGCTTTCCTTCTTCGATCTAAACAACTTTTCAAAGAAAGTAAACTGTGGTGATTTTTTAGAGGGTTCTGAAGGGTATTCCTTGTAACTTGCCTTGGTTGGCTTCGAAGGCATTTTCTTTGGATAACCTTCCTTTTTCTTCAACGTTTCCCAATCGACGGTATCATTAATCGAGAGAGTATGAAGAAGCAGATTTTCAACTGATTTTAAAGCGGCAAGCACTTCTTCTGTCCTAGAATTTGCTTCTTCAATGTTCGCCTCTTTTTCTTCGGAAATTCTTCGTTTCGATTCGAGTAGTTCCCACTTTTCAGTCCACTTCTGGGCCTGCAAATTTGCTTTGTTTTCCAACATATCAATTTCAGGAGCAGATACTATTTTGTGTTCATTCAAACCCCGATGAAACATTTCAACGGTATATTTCAATATCCGCGTGCCAGAGACATTCTCATAGGCTTGAGCCTGTCCAACCTGAATTTGATCATGGTTTTTGGTAGCCGTGGCAGTTATGTCGCTGCCTATCCATGCGTCTCCCCGCCCGATTTGAATTTGATCATTATTCATTCTTAATCTCCTCTAATTAATCAAGCACTATAACGTCACGGTTGGCTGCTTCATTTGATTCTTGTTGCTGTGTTGCCAGCTTCGTCGAACTCCCAGACTTCTACATCCTTCGGGATGAGGTGTGGGTTTGTGCGAATGTAGTATTGCCCCAGAGTCTCTTTTCTTTTCTCACTGAAGTCTTTGAGAACAAAGAGGATTTTGCGGAAGCCGCTTGGAGCCGCATGAAAGAAGAACATGGCCTGATTCCATGTTGTCATCTTTGCACTAGGCACGTTTCCGCCCTCTGTCCATGTGTGGGCCTTGCACTCCACAAGGACCTTGGCGTGCTCGTCCCCGAGGTCGAAGTTGTGGGGCTTCTTCCCGTTGACGCCAATCTCTATCGAAACCCCGCGTGTGAGTTTGATCCCTTGAGCTGCGAAGAACGCTTCAGCCTTGGTCTCAAAATCGCGCCCGACTTGAGTGTTGCTGTCAGCACCCTTGCGTTGGAATGGCTTGTCCATCATTCATCTTTTCAGCGAACATTATATTTTAGCTGTCGACTGTCTTTTTCATAGTCATAGAGAAAAAAGGTAGTGGCGTCAAGCAAAAAGGGGGTTTTTGTGGGGTCTTGGGGGTAAAGTAGCTGTCTTATATTGCCTATAACAATATTATGCAGTCGCTGCATAAAAATAAGAATCATTGTAGCCACGAAAAATATACTTGGGATGCGGAGTCCGTGAAGGATCTGGGCGCCTGGCGCTGAGGCGTGTATGATACCGACATTGAAAAATTGACATAAGCCGTAAAAAAGCATAAATAATACAGAGCAAACGGACTTTTTACGAAGCCGTCCCAATTACCATGAGGTGATGCCATGTATTCACGCATGCTGGTGCTTCGCTTTCCACAGGATGTCGTAGATAGACCGATCGTCTGCAACCTGGTCAGGGAATTTGACCTCTCTTTCAACATCCTCAAGGCCACCATCCTGCCGGGGCAGGATGGTCTTTTGATTATGTAGTGGGGATGTGGGGACGCCGATAAAAAAGTAACAAAACCTTATTCGATTAGATGTGACGCAGGACACCGGATGCGTCAAGGCGGGCTTGTCTCGGCATGAGTTCTATTTCGTAGTTACGCCTTCTTCCTTTGTCAACTTACTTTCTTACCAGCGTCCACATTCTTCCATTCTTCTATGGTTACCTGACCGGGCGTCACCTCTTTGTGCCGTACCCTCGTGGTGTTTCAAGCAGGCGCATTTGAGGGTTAACATGTCCTTTGCGTCTGGCCACACCGTAGTAGGTGTTCTCCTCGACATCTTCATTGCCCCACTGACTCCAATCTGGACGGCGGAAGCGTGCGAAAAGCTCTAAATAGGGGCCGGAGGAACACGACTCGATCAAGTCATAGATTTCGTCAGGTTTGCGGGAGTGTTCCCGCTTTCGTGTGGCAAAGAGGTTAACCTGCGTCCGACCTGGGAGAAGAGTGCGCATGCTACCGCGGACGCCAAATAGTACCAACTCCGTGACATTCCGAAAGTAAAAGCCCACGCCACGTCCATCCGGTCCGCCATCCTTTCGGATCTTGTACCAAACCAAGTTGGTCTTGTAAGTGAACCCCCAGGCTTCCATCACCTTCAACCCTTCCTGAAGAAGAGCGTTCGGTACCCACAGATAAAGATGTGATTTAGCAGCGGCGAGTTTAGATACAGGAAGCTCCAGAATTTCCTTTAATTCCATAGTAGGGTATCGGAGCAACCGGCGATGCTCTGGTGCCATCTTCCCGGTTCGGTTCTGAAATTGCCACGGAGGATCAGCCAGTATTGTCGAATACTGCCCATACATTTTTACTAGAAGATCTTCCGATGGATTTGGTTCCGCGATGTTGTACACCTTTGCCGTCATGGCTTCCTCCATATTTTCTAAATTACTACAACCTCTTTGGGAATCCCTATCAACAGTAGTGGACATGGATTACCGACTCCGCGTCGTACGCGATCTTCAAGCTTTCTCCAGTGGGTCGTTGCTTCACCGAACTTGTCAGAAACAAATGCATGCGCCCATCCTTCCTCAAAGGAACTTTTTGTTACTGCCGCTCGTTCTATTATTTCGCTTTGACGATTCGTCGGTGAATAGTACTGCCGGACTGCGGCCAGGCTGTTAATCAGATTCTTTCGCGCAAATTGCGCGACAATATCCCGGAGCGAATCCTGGAGCGTAAAACCTCTAGTTATGATCGCTCCAATTGAAATAACACCGTCCGCGTGTAACCGTTTAAAGTTTTCCAGGTCTCGATCGAAAAACGGGTCTTTGTTGTTCCATTCGATTTCCAGAGCAAATGTGCCTGTTGAGAAACGCTTGACATGATCAATTTCGTGGGAGATGGATTCCTTCTCTTCTCCATCAACTATCTTTTTGATCTCGAAATTGTGTTTTTTCCAACCATGATCGACCGATAACGCACGCCGCAGGCGCTGCGTAAGTTCGCCCTCACCGCCGCCGCCCCGAACCAGCTCCTCGGCGGGTATCTCAACATCCAGTAGAACCTTTTCCAACTCGGCTAAGGCATCTGCCATATCGTGTGTCAAAATGGCTTCTGCGTGATGCAGCGTTAGGACTTGAAATCCTTTGTTCTTTATCTGCTCAAACATCTCACATCTTCCAATCTATCGGTTCGAATTATGCTATTGTAATCTAAATGAAGCCTCTCTTGCACCTGCTGTTGAATTAAAAGTTCTAAATCTTCTCGTTTGACAGGAACATTCATTGAAAACCCCATCTTAAGCCTTTTTCATTTCATGCCAAACATTACTTTTATATTGTTGTACGACATATAAGGACATTATGTGAGAATAGGGTCGTTTGTCAACTATTTCTAAGAGAATTACAACATTGAAAATTTGACATAAGCCGCAAAAAAGCATAAATAAGATACAGTAAACAGACTTTTTACGAGACCGTCGTCCCAATTACATGAGGTGATACCATGTATTCACGCATGCTGGTGCTTCGCTTTCCACAGGATGTCGTAGATAGGCCGATCGTCTGCAACCTAGTCAGGGAATTTGACCTCTCTTTCAACATCCTCAAGGCCACCATCCTGCCGGGGCAGGATGGTCTTATGATCATGGAACTGAGCGGGCATCGCAAGAATTTTAATCGGGGGATAAAGTATCTGGAAGAATGCGGGGTAAAAATAAAGACCATCGGTCAGGATATCAACCGCAATATGGACAAGTGTCTTCAATGCGGGGCCTGTACCGCCGTCTGCCCCACCGGGGCCCTCTATATCCGCCGTCCGGAGATGGAGGTATGTTTTGAACCCGAAAAATGCAGCGGTTGCGAACTCTGTGTGGCGACCTGCCCGGTAAGGGCCATGGAAGTTCATCTGCGTAATGCATCAGGTTTTTAGAAGCCGCTCTCTTTGCGCCCCATCCCCTTCTCTATGAGTAATTATCCCCCACAAAAAAGGATTGCCGTAGCCTTAAGCGGGGGCATAGACAGCGCCGTGGCCGCCGCCCTGCTTAAAGAGGAAGGGTGCGACATCTTTGCCCTGCACATGCTGATCCCCACGGACGACATGGCCGTATGCGCCGAAAAAGCCGGGGCCGTAGCTCGCCGTCTCGATATCCCTTTTTACGCCGTTGATGTGGAAAAGCCGTTCACCGAAGAGGTCATCCATTATTTTATTGATGAATACCTGCAGGGCCGGACTCCCAACCCGTGTGTGGTCTGCAATAAGCAGATCAAACTGGGCGTCCTGCTGGAGAGGGCCTTATCTCTCGGCGCGGGAAAGATAGCTACCGGCCATTACGCCCGTGTGGCATATAATGAAGAGTCCGGCCGGTTCATCCTGCGCAAGGGTTCCGACCGCGCCAAGGATCAGTCCTATTTTCTCTGCACGCTCAGGCAGGAACAACTGGCCCGAATCCTTCTTCCGCTGGGTGAGATGTCTAAACCCGAAGTCAGAAATTATGCCTCCCGGATAAGTCTCAAAGACTTATCCGGACGTGAAAGCCAGGAGGTATGTTTTATCCCCCATGGAGATTATAAAGAATTTCTGCGGGAACGAATGCCGCCAGGTCTGGATGATTCCGGCGATATCGTGGATACCGAAGGCCGTATCCTGGGGAAACACCGGGGAATTTTTAATTTCACCATCGGGCAGCGCCGGGGGCTTGGCCTGCCGGATGCGACTCCTTTTTACGTCCTGGGGTTTAATATTGAGAAAAAACAGGTTATTATCGGCAAGAAAGAAGACCTCTATCGCCAGGACTGCATGGTAGAAAAGGTAAATTGGGTCTCTGTCCGGGAAATCACGCAGGCATTGGAGGTCAAAATGCGTATTCGCTATAGACACAGGGAGGCCCCTGCAATGCTGACCCCTGTAGATGCCGCCACCGTCCGCGTCCGTTTTAAGGAGCCGCAAAAGGCCATTACGCCGGGACAGGCAGCCGTTTTCTATAAAGGGGATGTGGTGGTAGGAGGCGGATTCATTGTCTGAAATACAGAAGATCGCCATAGAGACCCTGGGCTGTAAGGTCAATCAATTTGAATCGGCAGCCATAGAAGAACAGCTCAGGGCCCAAGGCCATACTATAGTCCCGTTTTCACAGCCGGCCGACGCATACATCATAAACACGTGCACGGTCACGGCCAAAGCGGACTTTCAGTCCAGGCAGCTCATCCGCCGGGCCATGCGCACCAATCCCGCCGCCAGGATTATCGCCACCGGCTGTTATGTCCAGACGGCCAGCCGGGAACTGTTGGAATTCTGCCAGGCCGGCAATGTCTGTCTGGTTGGGAATGATCGAAAGTTTAACCTGGCAAACTACCTCAGCCCGCATAACCCGGATAACTCCTTTGAAATCTACGTAGGGGCTATAGAAGAGGTAAAAAATATCTGCCCCTTCACCGTCGAACATTTCTCACGGCGCACCAGGGCTTTTCTCCGGATACAGGACGGCTGCAATGCCTTTTGCTCCTATTGTATCGTCCCCTATGCCCGGGGGCGCAGCCGCAGCCTGCCGCCGGGTGAGGCGCTTAAACAGACGGAGCGGCTTGTGGAGTCCGGCTATCAGGAGATAGTCTTTACCGGCATCAACCTGGGACAGTACGGCCGGGATCTCACCCCACCGACCTCGCTCTATGAACTTCTGGCGTCGTTGGAAAAGGTGAAAGGGCTTCGCAGAATCCGCATCAGCTCGATCGAACCCTTGGAAATAACAAAAGAACTGGTGACATTCATGGCCGGATCGGATGTCATCTGTCCACACTTCCACATCCCCCTCCAGAGTGGAAGCGCAGAGACGTTAAAAAGGATGAACCGCCATTACTCCCCGGAATTTTATAGGAATATGACCGGCATGATCCATGATGCCATGCCTACGGCAGCCATAGGCACTGATGTAATGGTCGGTTTTCCGGGGGAGGGGGAAAAGGAGTTTAGAGAAACTTACGATCTCTTATCCGAACTGCCCATAACCTATCTGCACGTATTCCGCTATTCCGCCCGACCGGGAACCGCCGCCTGTGCCTTTCCGGAAAGCGTAAACACAAAGGCAGCCACCCTGAGGGCCGGGCAGCTTAAGGAGATGGGGCTTCTCAAAAAGAAGACATTCTATTTTCGAAACCTGGGACAAAAAACCAGCGTTCTCATCGAGGGCCGGGACAGGCATTCCAAACTTTATAAAGGACTTACGCCCAATTACATCCCGGTTTTGATAGACACAAAAGGTGTATCTATCAGCGGGATGATAGACGTAAAAATCGAACGCATCCTGGGCGATCAGGTTATCGGTGTTCTTTTGTCATCCAACAGGAACTAGTTAGTGCTTACAGCTCATCCGAACCTGATCACCTTACGAACCAGGAAACCCATAATGCTGATCATCACGATTTCCCCTACGATAAGGCTGCCCCAGGCATGCCAGAGATGCCAGAACAGCCCGGAAGAAACGACTACGACCAGGCAAAGGACAATAATTACCGCCAAGGAATGTACTGTTTTTTCATTCATATTTCTCCCCCCGTTATTTCTCAAACCATCGGAAGTAGTGGCCCTTCTTATTGGTTTGCTTATACACCAAAATAAAAAATAGATAAAGTCTAAAAATGAATCTCCATTCGTTTGCAGATTTTATGTCAGGGGCTGCACTTTTTACACGGACTTAACCCATCATAGAATGCCTCCAGACGGTTCCGGTAGATGACCTTGTTGCGCCGCCCCGTCTTTCGGCCAAGATGACAGGACGGGCTATGGAAGCGACGCGACCGCGTATTGCCGATGTAAAAGGGCTCCTTGCCGGGGTCGGCCGAGGCCCAAAGACCCACCCTTTCACGCATGGCCCGGCGCTGCAGGGTTAACAGGTCCTGGTCATATCTCACATTGGGCGGGGTTGTATATACCATGGCCAGCCCCTTTTCCACCAAAGCGCCATTAACAAAGGTCCCGTCCGGCAAAAAGACATAAGCCAGCAATCGCCCGTACTGGTCATACTTCTCCTTGTCAATCTGGATCCGTACCTGCCCGCCCCGCGTCAGACGCCTGTTCAAAAGGTAGGCCTCATCGGCTAATGGCTGTGCCGGCTGCCCATCATGGGCCACTTCCGGGGTGTTTACGCCTGCGTAGCGCACCTTGGTGCCGTTTGAAAGCTTTATAGTATCTCCATCGAACACCCAGACCACCGTGGCCACCATATCGGCCAGGACAGGAGCGCTGAAAAGATGGGCCCAAAGGACAAGGAGACAGACAACG
Organism: Desulfovibrionales bacterium; assembly: GCA_028715605.1. Classification (NCBI taxonomy): domain Bacteria; kingdom Pseudomonadati; phylum Thermodesulfobacteriota; class Desulfovibrionia; order Desulfovibrionales; species Desulfovibrionales bacterium. Next base: position 25,657 of record JAQURM010000003.1, on the reverse strand, counting down.
AAACAGACTTTTTTGCGTTTATCTCTCATAGTAGATGGCGGCCTTTAAACAAATTTTTTGCCGGTAAGTCGCTCGAAGGCCTCAATATACTTGGACCTGGTCTTTGCTATTATTTCCGGAGGCAGCTCAGGGGCCGGTGGTTTCTGGTCCCAATGGAGAGATAACAGATAATCACGGACGAATTGTTTGTCAAAACTGGGTTGACCCTGGCCGGGTTGATATTGATCCTGCGGCCAGAAACGTGAGGAATCGGGCGTCAGGACCTCGTCAATCAGCATCACGTTTTCACCTGTCAACCCAAATTCAAATTTGGTATCGGCTATGATAATCCCTTTCTTCTCGGCCAGGGAAGACGCCTTTTTATATAGCCGCAGGCTAAGTTGCGCAATTTTCACGGCCGTCTCTTTTCCGATCAGGTTCTCGACTTCGGGTAAAGAGATATTCTGGTCATGCGCACCGGCCTCGGCCTTGGTCGAAGGGGTAAAAATCGGCTCCGGCAGCTTGGCCGATTCCGTAAGCCCCTTGGGCAGGGTTATACCGCATACCGCTCCCGTCTTCCGGTACTCTTTCCACCCCGAGCCCGACAGGTAACCACGCACAATGCACTCTACGGGGAGGGGCTTGGCCTTCTTGACCAGCATGGTACGGCCGGCAAGGATTTCGGCATATTTATGACAAGCGGACGGGAAATCTTTTACCTCGCCTGAGATCAGGTGATTGGGCACTATGCCAGCAAGTTCCCGGAACCAATAAAGCGATATCCGGGTTAAGATGCGGCCCTTGTCCGGTATGGGGTTGGGCATCACTACATCAAAGGCCGAAAGCCGGTCCGTAGCCACGATGAGCAGGTGTTCGCCGGCATCATAGACGTCGCGCACCTTGCCCCGGTTGAAGAGGGGCAGCCCTTCAATATGTGTCTCGAAAACAGCGCTGGCAGCCATCTTACCTCACCATCAGCCCGCGCGGCGGGTCTTTTTCTTGAGACGGCTTATGCGGCGACGATTAATACAGGCCTTTTTCTTATCTCCGCTTTCATGGGCGGCTACAAGCTTGGCCCGCAACTCCTTCGCCTTGGCCTTTACCTCGCGCATAGTGGCGGCAGGCTTTTTCTTGGGCTCATCCGTAATGCCGCGCGCCTTTTTGATAGCCGCGATAACCTCGTCCTTATTCATTCCGTGAACGCCGACAATATCAGGAATCTGCAAGGCGATCTCCCGGAGTTCCTTAACGGTCATGGACTCAAGCGTTTTTTCCTTTTTTTCTTTTTCTTTCTTTCCCATAAGCTCTCCTTTTTAAAAGAATAAAATTTGGAACTCAGGAACTCATGAAGGGGAATACTATTCTATTCCTGATTTCTTGATTTCCAGATTTTCATTTTTCCTTCGCGGTCTTTGCGCCTCTGCGTGAAAAATTGACTTTCTACGAGATCATCATCATTAAATTTAAAAACCTACATTGTCCTGGGGCTTATTAACGTGCTTCTCTCCTGGAAGGGACGTAAAAAAACAGGTATGAACCCCAACGGAACATTGCATTCCTTTTCCCAGCCGGGCGGACAGTCCGGTAGGGATTCGTTGCCGAAATATATATCCTGCGATACGTCTCCGCTACGGTGGCCGGCCTGATCTATGACGGCCACGGCAACATTTATAGCCTCTCCAAAAAGGACAGCCGGCGGCGTAAGCATGTAAAGATACCCGGCCACTTGCGCCCGGTTATCCTTGTGCACCTTCATGTAGGGCACCGATTCTTCACCCGCGCCCCTCTGACGTACATTAACGTGGATGTAGGCCAGATCCCCGTCCTCATCTTTAGCGGAGATATAGAACTTCAGCGTGTCACCGCTTCTGATGATGGCCGGGCAATAAAAGCGCTCTACTACCGGTGGGTGCGGGCCGTACTTTAGTTCGGCCTCGGCCAGGGTTAACCGCGGGCTGCAAGACAAAGAAGATAAAATACAGAACAAGAGGCAGGCGACTCCTCCAACTAAGTATTTTTTCTCTGGGAACATTATCTTAACCATCCTTAACCAATGACTAATAACATTCACTATATACCCCGGCCAACACCGATATAAGTGTAGCCAAGTTCGCGCATTTTCCCCGAGTCATAGATATTTCTTAAATCCAGGATCAGGGGCTGGGCTATCATCTTCCGGAGCTTTTTCAGATCCAGGTTCCTTAACTCGTTCCATTCCGTAAGAAACACAAGGGCGTCCGCCCCTTTTGCCGCCTGGTAGGCGTCCTGGCAAAAGGAAAGGTTTCTGCCGGTCACCGCCTTCTTAAATTCATCCACGCCGGCCGGATCATAGGCCTTTACCCTTGCCCCCTTTTCCAGCAATATTCTGACTATGTCAATAGCCGGGGATTCCCGTACATCGCTGGTGTTAGGTTTAAAAGTAAGACCCAGTACACCGACTGTTTTACCCTTCAAGGAGCCCAGCGCTGTCTCAATCTTATTGACCATCCGGGCCCGCTGTCTCCGGTTTACTTCAATCACAGCCTCGACGATATTAAGAGGGCTACCCTGCTTTCTTCCCAGGTGGGCAAGGGCCAGTGTATCCTTGGGAAAACAAGAGCCTCCATAGCCCGGTCCCGCATGCAAAAATTTCGGCCCTATCCGGCCGTCCAGTCCCATGGCCCTGGCCACGTGATGCACATCCGCTCCGACCTTTTCACAAAGATTCGCCACTTCATTAATAAACGATATTTTTGTCGCCAGAAAGGCGTTTGAAGCGTATTTAATCAACTCGGCGGTCTCCAGGCCGGTTATAACAAAGGGGGTCTCGATCAGATAGAGGGGCCGGTAAATATCCTTTACAACGGCCAGGGCCTCGGCGCTGTCAGACCCAAGAACCACCCGGTTGGGCCGCATGAAATCTTCAATGGCCGCTCCCTCGCGCAGGAATTCCGGATTAGACACCACGTCCACTTTAATGCCTTTTTTCCCGCCTGCGGCAGAGATAACCTCTTTAATCCAACGGTTAGTCCCTACAGGTACCGTACTTTTGATAACGATTACCTTATAGTCGTCGATTGTCTCTGCCAGTTCTCTGGCCACCGCTTCTACCTGTGAGAGATCCGGTTGTCCCTGCCCGTCATCCGGCGTGCCCACGGCAATAAAGATAACCAGAGACTGCCTTACTGAGGTCTTCATATCCGTGGTAAAAGAAAGGCGGCCATTTTTTACATTCTTGGAGACTAACTCTTCCAGCCCCGGTTCGTAAAAAGGTATCTCTCCCTTTTTGAGCCTTTTAATCTTGTCCTTGTCCTGATCGACACAGATAACCTGCAACCCGAAGTCAGCCAAACCTGCGCCGGAAACCAGTCCTACATAGCCGGTGCCAATCACGGTAATGTGCATAAGCCTACCTCTTACCCTTCATTTCCTGATACCATTTTACAAATAATGGGATGCCCTCTTCCACCGTCACCTGAGGATTATAACCGAGCAGTCCCTTAGACTTTGATATGTCCGCATAGGTGACGGGGACATCGCCCGGCTGGTCAGGCAGCCATTTTATGCGCGCCTTTTTCCCCAGGGCATCTTCTATCAAGGCCACCAGTTTTCTTAGCTCTGTGGTGCGGGATTCGCCCAGGTTGAAGATATCATAAGGCCCTATTGCAGTGGATGCCCGGGCCGCCATTACACCCTGAATGATGTCATCAATGTAAGTATAATCCCGCCGGGACGAACCGTCTCCGTAGAGCGGCACCTCCAGGCCCTCGTCGATAAGGCGCGTAAACTTGTGAATAGCCATCTCCGGCCGCTGACGCGGGCCATAGACCGTAAAAAAGCGCAGCACGGTGACATGGACGTCATAGAGGTGATGATAGGTATAACACATGAGTTCATTGGCCCGTTTGGTGGCCGCGTAAGGGGATACGGGCCTTGATATCTCATCATCTTCTGAAAACGGGATCTTATTGTTTATGCCATACACTGAAGACGACCCGCCATAGATAAACCTCTTTACGTCATATTTACGGCAAAGCTCAAGGATATTTAAGGTCCCGCGTCCATTTACGTCCTCGTAAAGCAGGGGGTCCTTTAAAGACGGACGTACTCCGGCCCGTGCCGCCAGGTGGATGACCTCGGTTAATGGAAACTCGCGAAACACACCCTCCATAAAGGAGAGGTCGCGAATATCTCCCTGCCGCAGATGAAAGTTCCGGCCCTGCAGGGCCGGTTCCAGGTTGCGATGCTTGATGGCCGGGTCGTAAAAGTCATTGAAGTCATCGACACACACCACCTCTTCAGTACTAAGCAGTTTTTCGACCAGATGGGAGCCGATGAATCCCGCACCGCCAGTTACCAGTACCGCCATTTATCCTCCAACTAATTAGTTTCCATCCGGAAACCACCGTTTCCAAATGAAAGCCCTCAGCAATCAGCATGTTTGTTATCCGTTAACCGTTGTCCAATATTTTCTTTCGGTAAACGGTGAACCGGCTTCATGCTGAGAGCTGACTGCTGACCTCTTCATCCAGAAAACCGGGATTTCGGATGAACACTAATTAGGCCCTTTTTATGACGTTTTATCCGGCATGTCAATTTTTTTGGAGATGGTATTTTTGAAAAGGAGATTTTAACTCATAGCTACAGGTAACTAAACAAAAAAATTCTTGTAATCTCTATACCTCCCGTGGTAAAGGATAGCAATCAAAAACACCACTCAGGAGGGGTTGTCATGGCAGAAGGTAATGTCCTGGAGGTTAGCGACAGCAGTTTTGAGACAGATATCCTCAAAAGTGATAAGCCGGCGCTGGTAGATTTCTGGGCGGCGTGGTGTGGCCCGTGCCGGGCGATTGCCCCGGTGGTTAAAGAACTGGCCGAGGAATATGCAGACCGCATGAGGATCGCAAAAATGAACGTGGACGAAAATCCGGCCACGCCTAGTAAATATGGCATCAGGGCCATTCCTACGCTGCTTTTTTTTAAAGACGGTAAATTGGCTGACCAGATTACCGGCGCAGTCTCCAAGAACATCATTGAAAGCGGCATTAAAAAGATCCTTGAGACATAAATAATATGAATAAAGTTAAACGGATTAGAGGCGGCGATATGCAAAGGATCGCCACCTTTTCTTTTGTACTGTTTTTCCTGTTATTTTTTACCGGCTGCGCTACAATTACTTCTTTAGTCTTTCCTAAACCACCGAGTGAAAAAACCGCCGAAGAATTGGCAACATCGGGTATGGCTTATCTGCGTGGCGGAGACTATTATAAGTCCGCAGAGGCCTTCCAGCAGATAAAGGACCGTCATCCTTTCAGCCAATATAGTCTCCTAGCTGCCCTGAAACTAGCCGATATTCATTATCATCGCAAAGAATATGAAGAGGCCGTCAGCGCCTACCAGGAGTTTGAGAAGCTTCACCCGACCAATGAGGCCTTGCCATACGTAACCTATCAGATCGGCATGTCTTATTTCAGGCAGATGCTTGGTGTTGACCGTGACCAGGCCGCTATCAGGAATGCCTTGAATGAATTTCACCGCTTACTGAACACGTACCCGGACAGTCCATACGTTATTGAGGCAAAAGAAAAGATCAGGCAGTGCCGGGAAAAATTAGCCGAACACGAGTTATATGTGGGCAGGTTCTATCTAAGGACCGAACAATATCAGGCGGCTTTAAACCGCCTGAGACGACTGGTAAGTGACTATCCGGAGACCTCGGCTAAAGAAAAAGCCCTGGCCCTTATCAAACAGTGCGAGGGAAAGCTTGCCGCGGACGTCTCATAATATAGCATTCAGCTGCCAGCGGTCAGCTTTCAGCCACTTAATGTAGCCTTCAGCCCTCAGCCACAACCTTATAAACCATATCCAGCGCCTCAGAAAGCTTATCGACCTTAGTGCCGCCGGCCTGGGCCATATCCGGCCGTCCACCGCCACGGCCGCCTACCAGTTGGGCCACTTTTTTAACGATGTCTCCGGCATGAAATCTCTTGGTCAGGTCTTTGGTAACCACGGCCACCAGAAGGACTTTGTCGTCATGGATACCTCCGAGAACGACTATACCCGACCCAATCTTGTCACGGAACCTGTCGGCAAGCTCCCGCAGGGTCCTGGGACTATCTATAGGGACTATCGTAGAAAGGACATGGAACCCATCCATTTTTCTGGCGCCTTGCAGGATGCCGTCCAATCCCTGGATGGTAAGTTTAGACGTTAAATCAGCGACCTCCTTTTCCAGTTCCTTCTGTCTGGCTGTTAATTTCTCTATCTTGTTTTCTAATTCTTCCGTGCCCGCCTTCAAAAGATGGCCCAGTCGCTTTAACCTTAGATCCTGTTCCTGCGCCAGTCTCAGGGCCACACTGCCGGTTACGGCCTCTATACGGCGGATGCCGGCGGCTACCCCGCCTTCACCCACGATCTTGAACAGACCTATATCACCGGTCCGGGACGCATGCGTACCCCCGCAAAGTTCCTTGCTGAAAGGGCCGATAGATACCACCCGCACCCGGTCTCCATACTTTTCCCCAAAGAGGGCGGTCGCCCCGTTTTGTATGGCCTGTTCCAGGGCCTGTATATCCGTCTCCAGGGGAATATTCTCCCGGATCTTCCCGTTGACTATGGCCTCGATTCTCTCCAGGTCAGCCGCCTCTACCGGCGAAAAATGCGTGAAATCAAAACGCAGTCTATCCGGGGCCACCAGAGAGCCGGACTGCCGGACATGCTCACCCAGGACGGTTCGCAGCGCGGCATGGAGGAGATGGGTGGCGGTATGGTTCAGGGCCACGGACTGCCGCCGCTCCGGGGATATGGCCAGTTCTACCTCTTCGCCGGCCTTTATTTTCCCATCTATTACCCGGCCGTGATGTACATAAAGCCTGCCCGCTATACTGATAGTTTCTTCGATAACCACCGTGCCTGCCTGCCCTCTGATGGTCCCCTGATCCCCTACCTGCCCCCCGGCTTCCGCATAAAAAGGCGTCTTTTCCGCTATGACCTCCACCGCCTCGCCTTTTCCCGCCTCCGTCACTGCCTCGCCATTCTTGACCAACAGCCACAACCGGGAGCGGGTCGAGCAGACCTCATAGCCGACAAACTCCGTCTTTTGCCCTTTATCCAGCAGGTCACGAAATACAGGAGATATTTCTACCGTCTCACCCTTCCAGGCCTTCCTGGAGAGCTCGCGCTGCCTGACCATGCACCTCTGGAAACCGGCATCATCGATTTCAAGGCCGTTTTCCTGCCCTATATCCTGAATAATGTCTATGGGAAACCCGTAGGTATCGTAGAGTTTAAAGACGGTATCCCCGGATATAATATGCCCCCCCCCGGCTTTCAGAGCGGCTATTTCCTCCTGAAGGAGACGGAGACCGAAGTCCAGGGTCTCCGCAAATCGCTCCTCTTCATTTAAAAGGACCTTTCCCGCAAGAACGGCAGATTCCATTAATTCCGGGTAGGTGTTTCCCATAATGGCGGCCACCGCGCCGGTTATCTCGCCCAGAAAGGGTTTGGCAAGGCCAAGCACCCGGCCATAACGGACGGCGCGGCGCAGTATCCTCCTGAGCACATAGCCGCGGCCTTCGTTGGAGGGCAACACCCCGTCGGCGATGAGAAAGGCGGCTGCCCGGCTGTGATCGGCAATTACCCGCATGGCCATATCGCGGGGCTCACCCTGACCATAAGAGGTCCCGGCCAGGCCGGCTATGGCCGCGATGATTCCCTGAAACAGGTCGGATTCATAGTTGCTTTTTTTGCCCTGCAGGACCGCGGCAATACGTTCCAATCCCATACCCGTATCAATGCTGGGACGGGGCAGCGGATGCAGCTCTCCTTTTTCATTCCGGTAGTACTGCATAAAAACCAGATTCCACAGTTCCAGGTAACGATCGCAATCACAACCCACCCGGCAATCCGGCCTACGGCAGCCGATTTCTTCGCCCTGATCAATGAGGATTTCAGAACAGGGACCGCACGGACCGGTATCCCCCATGGCCCAGAAGTTATCCTTTTCTCCGAGCCTGACTATTCTTTCCGCAGGCAGACCTACTTTTGTACGCCAAATTTCATAGGCCTCACTGTCCTGTTCATAGACGGAAACCCACAGCTTTTCTGGAGGCAGCTTTAGGTGCCCGGTCAAAAACTCCCAGGCAAAGGCGATGGCTTCCTCCTTGAAATAGTCTCCAAAGGAAAAATTACCCAGCATCTCAAAAAACGTATGATGCCGCGCCGTCCGGCCCACATTTTCCAGATCGTTGTGTTTGCCGCCGGCCCGCATACACTTTTGTACCGAAACCGCCCGGACATAATCGTGCCTTTCCCCTCCCAGAAATACCTGTTTAAACTGGACCATCCCGGCATTGGTAAAAAGCAGGGTGGGGTCATCGGCCGGCACCAGGGACGAGCTTTTAACTACCGTATGGCCTTTTGTAACAAAATACTCTATAAATTTTTCTCTGATCTCCTGTCCGGTCATTTATTTGTCCTGTTTTGCCGCCTTTTCTGTATCGCTCCTGGCAATCCCATAGGCTTCTTTAATTCTGTCCTCAATGGCCGCCATTACCGCAGGATTGTCCCTTAGGAATACCCGGGCATTTTCACGCCCCTGGCCGATTCTTTCCCCGCCATAGGAATACCAGGCGCCGCTCTTATCAATTATGTTCACGGCCGTAGCCAGGTCCAGGACGTCCATCTCCCTGGATATGCCCGAACCGTATAAAATATCAAATTCTGCCTCCTTGAAGGGCGGCGCCATCTTATTTTTGACTACCTTCACCCTTGTGCGGCTGCCTACAATATCCTGCCCCTCCTTGAGATTGCCTATCTTGCGAATATCAAGACGCATAGAGGCATAAAACTTAAGGGCCGTGCCGCCCGTAGTCGTCTCCGGGTTGCCATAGAAGACACCGATTTTCATGCGTATCTGATTGATGAATATTACTGAAGTCAGCGACCGGCTGATGCTGGCGGTAAGCTTGCGCAGGGCCTGGGACATGAGGCGGGCCTGGAGTCCGACATGGGAATCGCCCATCTCCCCTTCTATCTCGGCGCGCGGAACGAGTGCTGCCACGGAGTCAATGACCAGGACATCTACCGCCCCGCTACGCACCAACACCTCGGCAATTTCCAGGGCCTGTTCACCGGTATCCGGCTGAGACACCAGCAACTCATCGGTCTTAACCCCCAGCTTTTGCGCATAACCCACATCCAGGGCATGCTCTGCGTCAATGAAGGCTGCTGTACCCCCTCTTCTCTGGGCCTCCGCCACAATATGTAAGGCCAGGGTCGTCTTACCGGAAGACTCCGGCCCGAAGATCTCGGTTACTCTCCCGCGGGGGATACCCCCTATGCCGGAGGCTATATCTAAAGCCAGGGATCCGGTCGGAATAACGGGGACATCCACTACCCGTTCGTTAGCCCCCAGGCGCATAATAGAGCCTTTTCCGAATTGTTTTTCGATTTGGATGACGGCCAGTTCTACGGCTTTGCTTTTATCCATTGGTGTTGCCATGTTATCCCTCCAGTTTTTATTAAGGCTGATATTAACCTATTAATGGTAGTCGCCGCAAGGGTGTATAGATGGCGCCTTCAGGGCGCAGGGCGCTTTTATAGAATATTAGCTCATTGACGGTAAAAGGGGTGAAGTTTATATCTTTAAGCCCTTCAATTTTATGGGCCAAATCTGAGGCCCTCTTATAGGAACGTACCCGTCCCAGGGTCAAATGCGGGGTAAATGGTCTGTCTTCTGCCGGAAAACCCAGGCCGGAAAGGGCCTGTTCGATACTTTTCTGTATAACCATCAAGCGCTCTATATCGCCGGTCATCCCGATCCAGATGACCCGCGGCCGCCTTAAATCCGGGAAGGCGCCTATACCTTCGGCCTTCAAGACCAGCGGCTTCTGGCCGGTTATAACCCCGCTTACCGCATTAACGATGGGATCAACCTGCCCTTCCTCAATATTGCCGAGAAACTTCAAGGTAAGATGGATGCCTTCCGGCCTGACCCATTTTATATCGGCAGCCGGGGTGCGTAGACCTATGGTAGCGCTAACCATAGATTCACGAAGATCCATCGGCGGGTCAACTGCCAAAAATGAGCGTATCATGCGCCAGATACCTTCTTAATACATCCAGGGCGGTCTCTGCCGCTACCTTTTGAATCATCTCACGCGTGCCCCGAAACAAAAAATGATGAGCTACCGTATTTCCGGGGACGGCCAGGCCGATATAGACTGTCCCCACCGGTTTTTCCGGTGTACCACCAGTAGGGCCGGCAATGCCGGTTACCGAAAGACCGATATCGGTGCGACTTTTCTCTTTAACTCCGAGCGCCATCTGCTCGGCTACCCCGGCGCTGACTGCGCCAAAAGCAGCCAGCGTCTCTTCAGAGACATTGAGAAGTTCCACCTTTGAAAGGTTACTGTAGGTGATAACCCCCCGCTCGAAATAGTCCGAGCTTCCGGGTACCCTGGTCAGACGGTGGCCAATCAGCCCGCCCGTACAGGATTCCGCCACAGAGAGACTGAGCTTCCGGACCCTTAAAAGGTCCCCCACTACTTTCTCCAGCGTATCGTCCCCATAGCCAAAGACATGCGGATACAATCTTGCTTCCAGTTCTGCCTTGGCCCCGGAAAGGACAGCCCCGGTCTCGCTCATGGTTTCACCGCTGAACGTCAGGGTCACGTGGACTTCAGGAACATCAGGGTAATAACCAATTTTAAGTCCGGGATAAATTTCTTCCAGATCCGCACAGCGGGCATTTATCTCTGACTCAACCAGTCCGAAGGTCTTTATGACTTCCTGCCGGGTGAAAACAGAGAGCCTCCATTTGGTTGCCAGGTATGGCAAGACCTTGCGGTCCAGGAGGTCTTGCATCTGTTCAGGAACCCCGGGCAGAAAACAAAGAAATTTCCCCTCGTGCTCCAGAAAATAACCGGCCGCCTTGCCTGTTTCATCCAGCAGGGTAGCCCCTTCAGGCAGCCAAGCCAGCTTAAGGTATTCTTCACACGGTTTCTCCCCTTTGGCCTGGAAGTATTTTTCGATTCGCTCTTTGATCCCATTGTGAAATACAAGTCTGCGGCCAAGGATGTGGGAAGTTACTTCCGTGGTCAGATCATCACTGGTAGGCCCCAGCCCGCCCGTAACTATCACAAAGTCGGCCTTCTGCATGGCCTGAACAAGCCCCTCTTCTATAGATTCCGGCTGGTCTCCCACGATGCTCATCTTCCTTATAACATAACCCGCCTCAAAAAACCGCCTGGCCGCGAACAGGCTGGTAGTATTTGGGACCCGCCCCGCCAGTAATTCATCGCCGATGGCTATAATCTCACCTTTCATGGATTATCCCTACAATGCCGGTTTCGATGACCACAACCTTTAGGCTGCGTTCAGGTAAAGGACAAGGCGTAAAATCAAGTTGGCATATATGCCTGCGACAATGTCGTCAGCCACTATACCGTAACCTCCGGGCAATATTCTCTCAAGCATTTTAGCAGGAAATATCTTGGTAATATCAAAAAAACGAAAGAGCAAAAATCCAACCAAAATCGCCCAGGCGGTTGGAGGAATTTGCGCGAGAGTTACCGCCATCCCGGCGATTTCGTCAATTACTATGGAAGAATCGTCTTTATGTCCGGTTATAATCTCTGCCTGATGAGCGACTATAACCGCCAGGAAAATTAGTATGATAAGGCCGGGGAGATAAAAAAGCAACGAATAGCGTGATAGGAAATAATGAAATAATACTCCCCACAGGCTGCCCCACGTCCCCGGGGCCAGAGGTAACCGTCCGAGATAGGCCCCTGTCGCCAAAAAGAGTATCAGACTGCGCAAAACATATCCTTTTGAGAATATTTTTGTCAAGTTAATCAACTATAGGCAACGTTACAGGTCATTAATCACCGGTCATCGGTTAAGTGGGAGAGATTGTCCACTCTTGCTAGTACTAGTGACTATTGACTATTGACATTCACTATAGTTCTCCCGCACCGGCCAGGGCGATCTTCTGATATACATATTTGAGAGGAACATTGTATTTGTTGGCTATTTTTCGGCATTCTTCATATTCAGGATAAACAACCCGCCGTCCATCCGTTCCCCTGGCTATCTTTACCGTTACCAGGCCCCATTCCGTCCTGACCTGGCCCGCAATGCGTTCTACAGCAAAACGCCTGGCTTCATAATAGCGCAGTCCCAAGGTGGTGGTTTCACGCAATATGATCTCCATAAGCAAGTTTTTCAGCGCTTCAGGACTTATTACCCGCAACAGCGTCCCCGGCCGGTTTTTCTTCATTTGTATGGGAGATAGAGAGACATCCAGCGCCCCGGCCTCAAACAATTTGTCCATCAGGTGGTCATAAAATTCCGGATTCATGTCGTCGATATGCGACTCAATGACCGTGACCGGCCTTGATTCGGGGATCGTCAAAGGGTGCCCGGAGACCAGGCGCAGGAGGTTTGGTATTTCTGACAGTTCAGACGCGCCTGCGCCATAGCCTGCTTTATCGATGCGCATGGCCGGCATCTGCCCGAAATTTTTAGCCAGGGTAGTGACAATAGCTGCTCCTGTAGGGGTTACAAGCTCTACCTGGCTATCCACCGGATATGTAGGCGCTCCCTTAAGGAGGGCCAGGGTGGCCGGAGCGGGTAGCGGCAACCGGCCGTGGCTGGAGGTTATCCAGCCTCTGGACATAGGAAGGGGCGAGCAATAGAATTCTTTTATACCAAAGTAATTAAAACCGATAGCCGCCCCTACGATATCGACTATGGTATCAACACCGCCTACCTCATGGAAGTGGACCCTGGCCAGCGGCGTGTTATGGACATGGGCCTCGGCCCCGGCGAGACGTTTAAATATATTCAGGCTTATCTTTTTCACCGGCGCATCAAGGTGACTTTCCGATATGAGCTCCCGGATATCAACAAACCGGCGCTCCGGGGGCGTCTTTTCCCTTACATCTACCTCAAAAAATATGCTGCTGATGGGATATTTTCTAGAACGATGGGCGCGGCAATGATACCCTTTTAAGGAGAGCTTCTTTAGCTCGCCCCTCAGTTTTTCCAGGGGTAATCCCATGTCCAGAAGCGCCCCCACCACCATATTGCCGCTTATGCCCCCAAGGCAGTCGAAGTACAGAATAGAAGAAGCTCTGAGATGCCCTGAGGTCTTAGTCTGTTGCGCGAGCGTTTTTCGCATGTAGTCTCTGGATTAATCCGTAAATTTTCTGTCTGAAAATATATGAAAGAATAACCGCACCCAAGGATACCCCGAGCAGAACGCAAAAAGTAACATACTCCTGATCGAACATCTTGCTCCCCTGGAGGGTAAGGAGCAACGTACCGGGTATGCGGCCAACCGCAGCGATGACGAGAAAGACGCTGGTGGGCATGAGGCTAAGCCCCAGGAGATAACATAGATAATCCTTTGGGAACCCCGGCAATAAAAAAAGGATAAAGGCTATAATAACACCCTGGTGCTCGACTATGAAGTTGAACTTATCGTAGATTTTCGTCTGGCCTAAACGGCGGGCGACATAGGGCGCAAACAGTCTGGAGATACTAAAGGCCAACCATGAACCCAGAGTTAATCCAATAGTCGAATATATTAATCCTTTAACCGCGCCAAAGAGGTATCCGCCGATAAATCCAGTGGCTTCGCCCGGAATCGGGGAGATTACCACCTGCATTATCTGGAGGCCGATAAAGGCCAGAGGCGCCAGCGGACCGAAAGAGGCCACAAAATCCCGGACCTTTTCCCGGTCAGAAAGCAGGTCTCCAAATTTGTCAAACCCAATGACTGATAAGGAGTTATAAAGCAATACCAGTCCGAATAACGAGAGACATACAAAGATAATGCCCCAGAATAATACCTTTCTGTAGGGATTGCCCTTGTCCATTGTTTTTCTATACTTATTTTTAAGACTTTTGGCAAGTCATGTGTGGATAGGGTCGGCCCAAATCCACCGTCTAATTTAGCTATCAAGATTAAAAACAGCAGGTTATGGGGTATCCCTGGACACCGGCAAGATATTAGATGCAGGCGTCGAGGAGCGACGACTGAGGCGTATGGAGCAATACGCCGCAAGGAGGAGCGATCGAAGACAACGCCGCAGATGATGTCTTGCTGGTGGATCAGGATCGGCCTTTAATCTTGACTACGCTGACACCAAATGTTACTTTACGGCCATCCATAAAAGTAAGATCGACGGCTTCGTAAAAAGTAAAATTTACCGCAGAGGCCGCCGAGAACGCTGAGATAACATATTAAACAGTTTAAACCGTCGTTCGACCCGGCTCATGACCGTAAGCCAGCCAAACGGTTTACAGTTTTTCTCTGCGCACTCTGCGTGCTCAGCGGTGAAAAGGCTTTTTTACAAGTTCATCAAGGTTGGTGCCATGAAAAAGTTTATTATATCAATAAGTAGTCTATTTATAATTCTGAGTTTCTGCCCATCGCTTTGGGCCGGAGAACCGGCCAGAGTTGCCATTATCCCCTTCGATGTCCATGCGCCGGGTGATCTGTCCTACCTACAGGACGGCATTTTCGACATGCTCGCCAGCCGTATTGCCTGGGAGGGGAAAGTCGTAGTGCTGGAAAAACACGCGGTTAAAGATATATGCCAGAAATATACGGGCAATTTAAATGAAATATCGGCCAAAAAACTGGGGCAGGATTTAAAGGTCGATTACATCCTTTTCGGCAGCCTTACGGTACTCGGAAATTCAAGCAGCCTGGACGCCAAAATAGTAGCCACAAATCTTAACCAGCCGGCCATGTCCGTTTATACTCAGACAAAAAGTCTGGATGAAGTCATTCCTAGAGTAGATGAATTTGCCGGGGATATAAATGCCAAGATATTTGGCCGGACTCCGGTTATCACCCGTGCCGCCGTCGCCCCGCCTAAGGAACAAACGACGGTTGCAGCCCATCCACAGCGGATTTTATTGTCCAGCCAGGAAGAAGAGCCATCTTCTAATCTACATCCGGATTTTATTCAACTTTCTGCCAAACAAAAGAAGGCCGGTTTTTGGAAGAGCCAGGAGTTTCCAGCCGTTATGCGCGGGATGCAGGTAACCGACCTGGACGGCGATGGACAGAAAGAAATGGCTTTCATCACCCAGACAGATGTCTGGATATACCGGCAAAAAGGTGAAAAACTGGACGAGGTAAAACATATCAAGGGCAAATCCACCTATGATCAACTTTCCGTGGACGTAGGGGATATAAACGGTAACGGGACCCCTGAAATTTACGTGTCCAACCTGAGTTCCGGCAACGTGGATTCATTCGTTCTGGAATGGAACGGCTCAGATTTTGTGCGCATCGCCGAACATCTCCGCTGGTATCTCAGGATAACTAAGCTGGCAGGTGGCAACCTGACCATAGTCGGCCAGCAAAAAGATATTAATAGTCCCTTTACGTTGGCCGTTTGCGAGCTGCTATGGGTAAATAAAAAGTTACAGGCCGGAGAACAACTTCGCCTGCCTGTAGGCGCTAACGTATTCAATTTCACGATAGCGGACATTGACGGGGATAAGACCCTAGAAACTGTCATGATTGATGAACACAATAAACTCAAGGTTTATGCTGCCTCCGGTGAACTGCGCTGGAAAGGTGACGAACCCTATGGAGAAACTATTAATTTTGTTATGGTCAACCCCAACCGCACACGCTCTGACACTGAAGAAAGGATATATCTGCCCTCACGGATCATTGTGACCGATCTAAACAAAGATGGTATTGCCGACCTTATAGTAAACAGAAACCTTTCTACCGCATCCCGATTATTGCGAAACTTCAAAGAATATACCAGCAGCGAGATATATTTGCTCAGCTGGGACGGGCTGGGCCTGGCAGAAAGTTGGAAGACACGTAAGATATCCGGTGGAGTCTGTGATTATCAGTTAGTAGATACCGATGGAAAAGACCATTACGAACTCTTTGTCGGTATCATAATGAGAACCGGCGTCGCACCCCTTGTTTCCGGCAAAAGCACGATAATCAGCTATAGACTCAACGTCAGTCAGGACGAATAGCGTTTTATCAAAAGATTAACCACAGAACACATAGCTTTCAGCGGGTAGCGTATAGCTCCAGACGTGAGGCGTCTCTCGTACCTCCCCTTACGTCTCCCCTCTCACCTTCCTTGACTGCCGACCGTTGTAATCTGTTTTTTTGTTGACATTTTTTTGAAGTTAACGGTTAACTTACCGATGTATTCTTAGGGACATCCGGCGAAAATCTGTTCCGTATAACCAGGATACAAAAATCGATTAATTCATGGAAACCCTTGTCGGTAAAAATGCCCTGCGTTTTTTGCGCGAGATCATGTTGAGGAAAACTCAACTCAGCCTGTTTATTCCTGGCGCTGATTACACTCGCTTAACTATCATCCTCAAGCTCCCTGTAATCGGTGACCAACAATATGTGGCAATGGACTGGATAGAAGATTTTGCGGATATTATTCTCTCTCATCCGGATCCCAAGCTTATCTTTGAATGTATTGACAGCCAAAAAATCCCGTATCGTTTTTCAACCAGGCCCTACAAGGCAGAGGACAGGGAGATATGGGTCTATTCCCCCAAAGAAATTGTTCGTATCCAAAGACGGCGGCACTTCCGTATTGATGTCCCCTCAGGCAGTGAAGTGAGGATGTCCCCGGGAGGAGAAACCTCGGCCTTCGCCATAAAAGACATCAGTGTAAGCGGATTAGCTATCCTCGTCCCCCGAAACAAGGGTAAGGAAAAATTTCTAAAGCTCGGTGATGAACTAAAAGAGATCAGAGTCAATCTCCTCCTGGAGGGACAAGTTTACGGGATTGACGTAAAGTCAGCCATAGTAAGAAGGTTGCAGGATAATATGGAGACCAACGTGATCCAGTGCGGATTAGAATTCACAGGTATTGATAATAAGACAGAAAATATAATGAACGACTATATCCGCAGACTGGAACGTTCGATGCTCCGCAAGTTGCGCGGGATGGAAGACTAAGGGGTTATTGATTGTTTGATTTTTTTGTTTATTTTTTATATGTTCAATCTTTTCGTAATAATAGGCCGTTCCCACGGGCCTATAATTTTTCAGGAGGTAATATAAGGAATCATGAAATCAAAGCCGTCTTCCGGTTATAGCCATCTGTCTCAGGGGGCTAAACTTCGTAAACGTAAAATTTTAGCTGAGGCGATACGTCCCGTGGAGATATCACCGGGGATGACCGTGGGTGACCTGCTGGGACAAATGAACGGGATGTCCATACAGGCACGAAATCTGGGCAATTGCGCGAGAGTTCTGTCCAGGATGTTCGAAGATCCTGACCGGCCTACGATTTTCCTGGGGCTGGCCGGCCCCCTGATCGCCGCCGGATTAAGGAATGTCATACGTGAGTTAATTGTAGGAGGTTATATAGACGTAGTGGTGTCAACCGGGGCCATCCTCTATCAGGATATATACCAGGCCAGAGGATATAAGCATTATAAGGGGACTCCGGCGGCAGATGACCGGATACTCAGAGACCTTTACATAGACCGTATCTATGATACTTACGTAGATGAGGAGGCCTTCTGGAAAACCGATATGTGGTGCAGCAAGATTGCCGATGAACTGCCGCCCGGTAATTATTCCAGCCGGCAGTACATAGATTTTATCGGCTCTCATCTGGATGACGAACGCTCTATAGTTTACCAATGCCACCGCATGGGCATACCTATTTTTGCCCCGGCTATAAATGATTCTTCCATAGGCATCGGCCTTACTGAACACCGGCACAGGTGTAAAACGGACTCAAAGCCGGGAGTTGCCATTGATTCTATTCAGGACAATTATGAGCTTACACAGATTGTGGTCAGGTCAAAAAAGACGGCGGCCATCTACGTGGCCGGTGGCGTACCGAAAAACTACATCAACGACTCCATAGTTATGAGTTATATATTCAGTCTGGAACGCGGACACTCCTATGCCATACAGGTCACCACAGCGGTTTCACATGACGGCGGTCTTTCCGGTTCAACCCTGGGTGAAGCCCAGTCCTGGGGGAAGATAAAAAAAGATGCAGACTTTGCCATGGCCTGGGTAGAACCCAGTGTCTCCTTATCGCTGCTGGCCGCTTATGCGATGGAAAAACATCCTGCGCCGGCCAGGCCAAGGTTGGTATTTAATTGGGAAGGGGACATCCTCAAAGGATTAAAGCCGGAAAAGGTTGCCCGGAAGACAAGACGGATCAAATCAAGTTCAAAGGTCGAAGTTGAAAGCTGAAAGCTGAAGGCTGAAGACTTAAAGCTCAACTTTGACGGCTTCGTAACAGGTCAATTTCTCACGCAAAGGCGCAAAGACCGCGAAGGAAAAATTAAAATCTGGAAATCAAGAATAGAATAGTATTTTTCTTTATGAGTTCCTGAGTTCCAAATTTTATTCTTTTTGCGTCCTTGGCGGCTTTGCGTGATATTTTGGGCCTTTTACGAGTTCATCAACTTTGATCCTCCTGCGGCGGACCCGACTTAAGCAGGAGCGTCTTTTCCCCAAAAACCATAAACTGGGCCCACCTGATGCCGAACTTCATCAGTTCCAGTTCATCTGAACGAAGCCGGGTAACATACTCGACCGAAAGGTCAAATTCTTCCAGGAACCCTGGTGTAAAAACCATGTCCTTGAATTTATCCGGGTTGTAGCAGGCCAGGGCAAAATTTCGCATCTGCTCATCGGTCAGATTTTTAATCCCGGCACGATCCCTGCTCACAATAAGTTCCATAAAAAGGTCATTCATCTCGTTATAAATTTTTATCTCCTGATCATCCAGCCACTCTTCTATAGACCATTCATTCGGCTCTGCAAACCCCAGGCAATGGTCTTCCTGGAAGATAAAATAGTTCTCTTTTTTCCGGTTGGTATCTCTGTTTTTTTCTACCAGGCGACCGAGAGGATAAGTGCGGCAGGAGGCAGGCCGGTCCGCATAGACGGTGCACCCGTCCGGCGTAACAAAAGGGCAGGTCCGCTCCTGGTCCTTGTTCATACGAAGAGTCATCACCGGGAATCCCGAGACAATACCGATATTGGTAGAGGCATATTTCCGCAGAAAATCGCCGGATGAAATGCCCAGTCTGTTTTTCAGGCGCAGTATATCATAAGGCGAGAGGAAGAGATTAAGGTCACGGCAACAATGGGTAAAACATCTTAATCCCTTACGGCAGGCAAAGCGAAACCTCTCGCCCGGCATGAGCGGCCGGGGCTCTCCTAACTCGCCTGCTTCTCCAGTTACAACTTTGTTCGGTTCTGTCATGTATCTTATTTCCTTTTGTGTTAAATTTTCCGGACTGTACAAGCCGGGCAAAATATTCGAAAGACCGGTTATACGTAACTTCTGCCTAGCCTTTTTATCTCGTTACGCCTCGTAAGTATCTCAAAAGATATCTCAAAATTCCTCTTGCGCAGGAGATGAATTTCTTCAGTATGAATCTCACAGCGCTTAAGCTCCCTTTCCGTGAGTTCCAGTATCTTTCGATCATCGGCCTTTTTTTCTGCTTCTAACTCCTGAATCTTTTTTTCCAAATGGGCCCTCTGCATTTCAACTTCTTTGGTTACCGTCTCTTCCATCTTTCCCGTCTCTTAAGTGGTTTCTAAAATTTTAGCCAGTGAGATCACGTTGCGTTTTAGCCTGTTTAAACACTTAAGACAAGATTTTTGTGCGCTCAAATAAAAATAGCAGTCAGCATTCAGTTCTCAGCTTTCAGGAAGTGGAATAGCTCCTTAACTGACCGCTGATAGCTGATGGCTGATCGCTATTTCGCAGTAAATGGACTTTTTACGAGGCCGTCAATTAAAACTTAACAGAATTAAAGAATATGGGTAAAATGTTCGATTGAAAGTATATGATGAACTCGTAAAAAGTGCCCGGGGGAAACCAATCAAAGTATGGAACTCCGTTTTCATGAGCCTAACCTCGAAATTGATGACCGGATAGAGTCCTTGATGGACCTGGCAGGCATTGATGCCAATCGCGATATTATACGCGAATTAATTATTGCCAGCCTGAAGGGTGGTCAGGACACCAGGGATCGCGGTGACCTGAAGATGATGAATACCACCCTCAAAGAGATGCGTTATACTGCAAAGGTCTTTGGGCCTTATCGGAACCAGCTCAAAGTAACGGTATTTGGTTCAGCCAGAACCCTTCCCGGCACACCGCTTTATGATATGGCCCTTCGCTTTGCCCGCGGGTTGGTCGAAAACGGCTTTATGGTGATTACCGGCGGCGGTCCTGGGATCATGGAAGCAGCCAACAAGGGGGCCGGTCACGAGAATTCCTTTGGTGTTACTATCAAACTCCCTTTTGAACAGGTGACTAATGAGATAATAGCCTCTAATCCACGCATGATCCAGTACAAATACTTTTTTAACCGCAAGGTGGCCTTTATTAAGGAAACCCATGCTGTGGCGCTGTTCCCCGGCGGGTTTGGAACCATGGACGAGGCTATGGAGGCCATGACCCTCGTCCAGACCGGGAAACAGAATCCCATCCCTATCGTGTTTCTCGAAACCGGGGGAAATGGATATTGGGGAAAATGGATGGAATTTCTGCAAGACTGCCTGGTTAAGGGCGAATATATCTCACCGGAAGACGTAAGCTTACTCACCATCCTCAACGATGAAAAAGAGGCGGTAAAAATTATCACAGCGTTTTATCGCCGTTATCACTCCATGCGCTACATAGGAGATATGGTGGTCTTACGCCTTAAAACCCGCCCGGAACAATATGCTATACAGGCATTAAACGAGGAATTCCCGGAGGATCTCCTGCCCGGTGGAAAATTTGAGGCCCGGGAGGCCTTACCGGAGGAACAAGACGAACCCGAATTATTAGAACTGCCGCGTTTAACGTTCCCCTTCAATAAGAAATCTTTCGCCAGCCTTAAGGCTATAATCGAGCGGGTAAATAGTTTTTGACATGCACCGGGTTATTCTGTTTCTTTAAATTTTACTACCTTAATTATATCCCTGTAAAATTCCCTTTCTTCCTTGGATACCTCGGTCTTAAATAGTTTCCGCCTGACCAGTATAGGAATTTGCTGATTCAAGGCCAGGGCCAGGGCATCACTGGGCCTGGAATCAACCCCGACCTCGTTCTCGCCTTTTTCATAAAAGACATTGGCAATATAAGCATTATCTTGCTGCTCATATATCTCCACACGCAAGAATTTAATGCCCAGATTTTTCAATATCCCTAAATAAAGATCATGCGTTAGCGGCCGGGGGGGCCTGTAAGTGCCTTTTTCCTTGGCAATGGCAGCGAATTCAGCCGGACCGATGAGCATCGTAAAATAATATTTACTGTCCGCCTTCTCTTTTAAGATAATCTGATACCCATCCTGTTGCTCTACCAGTTGGACATCATGCACGGCTATCATATCTTCCAGCCCTTCCAAATTGATTCCTCCTCTAACGCGCCAATTCTTCTGCTAAGGTCAATATCATTTCCCTAAAAACTTTACAAAGGTCAAAGGCCCTCGCCTTGGCATAGTATCCTCGCTGCAGATTCTTCTCAGGCTTTTAAAAAGACATTAAATTAAGGCCCATGGAAAGTCAACCCTCATAAATTCTTTAAATTTCCTTGTGCCTGGGACAATCGCGCCATAGAATAGAAAATAAGCTGAGGTTCGAACAAGGGAGATAAGTATGGATAAAGAAACAACAAGCCGGGTTTATCAGGAGAGGTTAGAAGACCTGAAAAACATGCCCAAGGATTTAGTGCAAAAATTAACGGCCGGAGTTAAGGAGCCATGGACCAAGATATTTCTTACAGAGCCGGACCCTAAAAAATGGCCTCCCGGGATGCACGAAATTCTGAGATCATATCTTGAAAAAGACTAGCTTGCCCTGTGGGGAATCAAAGAGGCCAGCCCTGGAATTACTCCAGAGCCAGCCTCTTATTTACCTAACCAGGCCAGATGCCCGGCCTCTGAATTAGCTGTCAGCTATCAGCGCTCAGCCTTCAGTCTCTGGCTGTCTGCCGATTACTGACGGCTGATCGCTTGAAAGTCAGCCAGTCTTATCTGTTTCACCACAAAGACGCAAAGAGCGCAAAGAAAGATATATCTTTTTCTTTGCGCTCTCCGCGTGCTCTGCGGTGAAAATTCCTACTCATTACTCATTACTCATTACTCGTCACTCGTCACTCAGTACTCATCACTTAGAAACTCAGCGTCAGGCTGTGGTCGATCTGATAGACGTCATCGGTGGTGTAGTCGGTACCAGCGGGACCCTTAAAGAAGTCGCCCGTCCACAGGTAACCAAGGTGCAGATCGTAAGCCAGGTTGCTCATGATCTGGTACTTCAGACCCAGGTCCAGCTCTTTGCCGAATTCATCATCCTGGTAATAGGTGCTGCTGATCTTGTCCGCGTATGCTATACCCAGGGCGCCATGCAGGGCGAGCTGGGGATCGACCGTATAGTCGGCATAGATCCAGTATCCCACAGAACCAGTAGCGGTATCTCCCGGATTGCCAAACTGGCCGGCATTGGAGTAACCAGGTTTCTGAGAAGGGTGTACCAGGGTGGTGTTTAAGATGTTGCTCTGCGGCCCGTACAAGACGTACATCGGCTGGAAGTCTCCGCCGGAGGCCGGCCCGACGTCATAATCGCCGTCGGAGGCATTGTCATCACCGGAGGTATAGGCCGTGCCGATCCCTACGGTAAGAGGACCTTTGTTCGTCCAGGCCTTGGCATAGTAACCCCACCCGGCGCGATCCACATCTGTAGTGCCGGCGGCGTAGTAATCCTTATAGTCGCCGCTCAGGAGGGACAGTTCACCCTTGAAAAAATAGGTGTTCGTCGCATCATTGGCCTGTACGCAGAAGTAGTTGCCGATACGGTTGGCCTTCCAGCCGGTAGTGGCCGGGTTCTCTGAACCTGTCCGGACATGGTAGTAGTCAAAGGCATAGCCCAGGTAGAGACAGGGTTTGGTATATTGCAGGCAGAGTGAGTACCGGTCGAGGTCCTCATCGGCCATGTTATTGCCTGATGTAACACTCTGTTCCTCCCATTTTTCATGAAAGGCAAAGAAGCTGAAGGGTCCCCAGCTCGGGGAGAAGTAGTGGATCTTCTCCACGTCCATCTCGGTATTGGCCCACTCCGTAAAGTAGGTATAGATGCCGGGCTTGCGGCCGACGTGAAGCTTGCCCCAGGAGCCTGTCCATTCGATATAGGCCTGGTTTAAAATGATGTTGTCGGCGGTATCACCAAAGTTGGCCCAGTTATTGTGGCCGATACCGGTCGTGGGTACTCCGCCTGAAGTCTCGCTGCTCCCCCACATCTGGTTGTTGAATACCGAGACGCGGGTGATCAGTTTGAGGTTATCAGCAACCTTGAAGACCGGATTCAACCGGAGCAGGTGATCCCAGTAGGCATCCGGGTTCCCATAGCCGTTTGTAGTATAGGGGGTGTTACCATCCCAGGGCGTAACCTGCCCCTGATTGGCATTGCTCTGATAGATGCCGCGCACCCGGTAGAAACCGCTCAGGCTCATGTCCACGGCCAGGGCCGGGAGTGCCATAGCAGCCACAAACAGGGCAGCGGCCATAATTACTAAACCTTTCTTCATATCTTTCCTTTCTCCTTTATCCGTTATTTTTTCACCACAGAGCACATAGAGAGCGCAAAGAAAAAGATATATCTTTCTTTGCGTCTTTGCGGTGAACATGCATAGCGAGCGCATTCCCCGCTGCTTGCGGCGGGGAGCTTCAATCTGACACAAATCATTACCCTTTTGTCAACACCAGTACATATTCACGGCCTGCTTCTTTGCTCTCTACCTCCCATCCCTCTTTTTGAGCCAGCCGGGTGATGTTCTCCCTGGCGGTATCTGTGTCCACCTTCACTTCAAAGGCGCCCCGTCCCATTGACTGCATCTTCTGACGGGCCAGAATCACCGGCTGAGGACAGGAAAGTCCACGGGCATCTACAGAATCCGTCATCTCCAAACCTCCTCCTTTAGATCTTTTCGCGCATGGTAAGACCGACAAAGAAACAAAAGGCAAGCCCTATGAGGACGGCCAGCGGCCCATAAAGGCCAACCCCCTTGGGAGAACTGGCCAGGGAAAAGTTATGGGCAAAACCAGCGCCGATAATCATACCCAGTACCAATACACCGGCATCGCCATCGCCTTCGCCAGCCAGGAATAATTGTCGCCCCGGACATCCGCCGGCCAGGGCAAAGGACAGTCCGGCCAGCGCCATGCCGCCAAAATTCCACAACTGATTGGTATGGGCGATCGGCTGGTTTTCAAAACCGGCCTGAAACTGACCGAGGATCAGGTTGGTAACGAATGCGCCGGCAATCAGCGCCAATACGCCGCTCGCCAGGTGAAAATCCCGCATTAAAATTATGTCCCTGACCGCCCCCATGGTGCAGAACCGGGTCCGTTGCGCAATAAACCCGATAAACAGGCCGATCAGGAGTGACACGGCTATAGGCGCGTGCAGAGACCCCGGCCCCTTGGCGCTGAAAAAAATCGGCCCGGTTTGGCCATTATCACCCATCTGAGGAGCCAGTAAAAGAAATATAAGAAGTGCGCCCATGGCTAACGGCAGTATCCACCCCATAGCAACATAGCTCTTCTGTGTCCGGCCCAGATTGTAACCGTTTTTCAGAAAGGCCACCCCGATAGCTATGCCTGCTGTAAGGCCGATTAAACCGGCAATAGCATTCCCATCGCCGGCCGATAGTCTAAGTAAGGCCCGCCATGGACATCCGAGAAAGACCAGTGCCCCGGTCATGGCAAAAAAACCAAGAAAAAAACGGACAATAGGAGCAGATCCCGCGCGCGGCCTGAACTCTTTAAAGGCGTAGGCGGCTATCAGAGCGCCGAAGACAAACCCGATTATCTCCGGCCGGATATACTGAACAACGGCCGCGCGGTGCAGACCCAGGGCGCCGGCAATATCCCTTTCAAAGCAGGCCACGCATATACCCATATTACCCGGGTTACCCATCTTCTGAAGTAAGGCGGCCAGTATCCCGATAATAGCGCCCGTAGCTACGATCCCGGTACGCGTTCCGAAAAAGTTCTTCGTTTTGTTCATTAGGAAATACCTCCAGACAACATCGAACTTTGCGCCGATATTAACTCACAGCATGATATGCGCCGATCCAGGCATCATGCCGATCTCATGTGCATATATAATCCAGGAGGTAGGATGTCAAATCGATAAATCGGATATAGATGCGGATAATTATAGGCAGAAACTATTACACAAGATAAACATAGAAGGAGTGTCGCCGGATATATCTACCTGTGACGGACCGAAGACAGGCTGCTTCTGGACAGAAAGGAGGATTCCAATGTTAGGGGATATAGGGCTATTTAACTTATTACCATTTTCAAAAGGGTGAGGGATCCTGATCTAAAAAATCTTCACGAACCTTATCGTTTCTGAATATCTTTCGACGCTCTATCCTCCCTGAGCATAATGTGATGTAAAACACCGGGTGCGTCCAGTCGGATTAATCTCGGCATGGGTTCTATTTCGCTTTTACGCTTTACTTTGTCAACTTACTTTTTTACCCGCGTCCCCATTCTTCTTCATCTTCTTCATGTAACAGTTTAGTGTTTTTGTAGCATTTTTTTGATTGCCTGCAAATATTTTTCTTGATTTGCGGGTTTTTTTGGGTTAAATAAGATGAGTAATAATACTCATTGAAGGAGATCGAAATGACCCAAA